>NZ_KV830882.1:81323-103323 GCF_001836905.1 Rothia sp. HMSC062F03
CCTGCGTAGGCGCGGAGGAAACATGCGGCGTGCCATCCCAACCAGCGAGGCGAGGACGAACACCGCCCCTCCACACGCCCAAGCACTGCTAGGGCGAGCCGGTGCACCTTCCGGCAGCGACATCAGGGTACCCTCTCGGGTGCTCTCCGCAGCGAAGCCAGGACGAACACCAGCCCCTCCACGCCGCATCCCATAGAAATGCGAATACCGCCCCAGAACCGGTTAGTTGCCGGTCATGCCCAGCAGCTCATTCGCGCGAACGCGAGCCCAACGCTCCGCGTTCAGCACCGCCTCCAGCGTCAGGTCAGCGTCGGAGACAGCCTCGGCGCTGCCGGTGTGCTCCTCCAGCACGCGTGCCACCGAATCGACAATGTCGGTAAAGCGAATCGCGCCCGCGTGGAATGCCGCCACGGCTTCCTCATTGGCGGCGTTGAACACTGCCGGGTGGGTGCCGCCAATCTTGCCGGCTTCCTTGATCATGCGCACGGCGGGGAATGCTTCCTCGTCCAGCGGCTCAAAAGTCCAGGATGCAGCCTTCGACCAGTCGCATGCGGGCACCGCGCCGGGGATGCGGTGCGGCCAGGTCAGACCCAGCGCGATGGGCAGAACCATGCTCGGCGGGGACGCCTGCGCAATGGTCGAGCCGTCCACGAACTGCACCATGGAGTGCACGATGGACTGCGGGTGAACCGCCACGTCGATACGGTCCAGGTCCACGCCGAACAGGTGGTGTGCCTCAAGCACTTCGAGTGCCTTGTTGACCATGGTTGCCGAGTTGGTGGTGACGACCAGGCCCATGTCCCAGGTGGGGTGTGCGAGCGCCTGCGCGGGGGTCACGTCGTGCAGCTGTTCACGCTTGTAGCCGCGGAACGGGCCACCCGATGCGGTGAGGATGAGTCGGTCGATTTCTGCGTCGGTTCCGGAGGCGAGCGCCTGGGCGATGGCGGAGTGTTCGGAGTCGACGGGCACCATGGGAATATCCAGGGGCGAGGCGTCCACGGCGGCGCGTACGAGCGGGCCGCCTGCGATGAGGGATTCCTTGTTGGCGAGCGCCACGCGGTAGCCACTGTTGAGGGCGGTGAGGGTCGGTTCCAGGCCGATGGAGCCGGTGATGCCGTTCAGGACGGTGTCTGCCGGGTGCACTGCCGCCTGTACGGATGCTTCGGGGCCGTGGGCGATCTGCGGGGTGTAGCCGGTGACGCCGGCTTCGGAGGCTGCCGCCTCGATGAGTTCGCGCAGGCGCTGCGCGTCTTCGGCGGTGCCGCTGGTGGCGACCAGCTCGGCGCGCACGTGCACGGCCTGGCGGGCGAGCAGCTCGAGGGAGCGGGAACCCGCCGAGAGGGCGACGACCTTCAGCGGTGCGTCGGCTGCGGAGGCGCTGGTGCCCTTGAGCGCGGCGAGGTGGTCGATGACCTCCATGGCTTGGGTGCCGATGGAGCCGGTCGAGCCGAGGAGGGTGACGCGCTGCGGTGCGCGGGTGAGTTCTGTGAGGGCGTCGGTGAGGCGGTCGCGGCTGCCGCCGACGCATTCTGAGGATCCAAACTTCATGGTTCTAGTGTCTCACGAGCTCGCGGCTTCGCTGCGGCACGCTGACTCGCCTCCGCATAGACCCTTCCGCGTAGAAGAGATCTCAGCATAGAAGAATCCCCCGCCCTGTCGTCCGGGGCGGGGGATTCTACACATCATGTTTTAGAGCAGGTCCTGCAGTAGCTCGATGCAGCGGTCCAAGAAGGCGTCCACCTGCGCCTCGTCGTAGCTGACGGTGCCCGATGCCGGGCGGAACATCGCGTGGCGCACGACCGAGGGGTCGAGGGGCTCTTCGCTGTTGAGCTGGGCGTAAACGTGGTCGCAGACGGCGTCCACATCGCCAACGAAGTAGCCCATGTAGCGGCGCTTGCTGGGGCGGCGGAAACGCTCACCGGCGGGACGCTCCAGGCGGCCGGCGAGCAGCTCACCGGTCTCCACGAGGGAGCGTTCCCAGTTGTCCAGGCCGTACGCCTCGATGTAGCGGCTGCGCTCGAGCTTGGCGAAGCGCTCCTCAATCTTTTCGAGGGCGCGATCAACCACGTCGAGCTTGTAGCCGCCGGGCTCCTCGCGGAAGATGACCTGACGAATCCGTCGGGAGGTGTAGAGATCTTCGGGGAGCTCGGCTGCTCCGCTGAGCTTTTCGTAGTCCTCGGCGAGGCGGGTGAAGAGGCGGTCTACTTCGCTGCGCTTGTAGCCGGGTTCGGTTTCTCCGGCGCGGGCAAATCCGCCTCCGCGGGTGGTGCTGGCCAAGGTGACTCCTCTCAACGATTGAGCTTTAAGAATACCAACGTCGAGGCCGCATCGTGCAAGAACCTGCGGGTCATGTCTCAGATGCACACCGCGCATCCGCCGCCGCGCGCGCCAACGCCTACCCAGACCGCCCGGATGCGCAGGACCCGGTACGAGCCTTCCGACACGCAAAGCGGGGTGCCCCTCCCCCGCTGTGGGAGAGAAACACCCCGCTAAACGTCACGCCCTTAGAGGGGCATCACGAAGGCGAAGATGAGGCAGCCGGCGGCGGCCGCGAACAGAACCGAGTCGAGGCGGTCCATCATGCCGCCGTGGCCGGGTAGGATATTCGACATGTCCTTCACGCCCATGCGGCGCTTGAAGACGGATTCCACCAGGTCGCCGGCGGTGGAGGCAATCACCATCACCGCGGCGAAGGGAATACCCCAGAACCAGGGCGAACCCATCACGGCAAAAGCGATGGAAGCGACCAGGGCCGAGCCGACGAAGGAACCGGTCAGGCCCTCCCAGCTCTTCTTCGGCGAAATTCGCGGCGCCATGGGGTGCTTGCCCCAGTTCACGCCGGCGATGTAGCCGAAGGTGTCGTTGCTGATGGCCATGAGCAGGATCATGAGGATTCCCTGCACGCCGTGCTCGCTCCGGAAGTACACCATCGCGGTACCCAGCATGAGGGGAATCCACAGCACGGCCAGCAGGCCGCCGGCCCAGGACCTCAGCGGCGACACCCTGCGGTCGGCCCGAGGAGCATACGAAGCCAGCAGAAGCAGCAGCAGGGTCACGCCCACCGCAAGCCACAGCCCGCCGAATCCCGCGGCGTAACCGCAGGCCACCGACACCGTTGAGAGGATCCCCAGCGGGACGGCGGGGATGCCGTAGCCGCGGCGGGTGTTGAGGACCGTAGTCACTTCCCAGACGCCTATCCCGGCGGCCACGGCGGCAAAGGCCACCAGGACCGGCTGGATGAAAAGGCCCAGCACCAGGACGAGGCCGAAGCTCACACCCACGCCAATGGCGGCGGGTAGGTTGCGGCCTGCCTTGGAGGCGGGCTTAGCGTTCTCAGACGTAGTGTTCATTCTCTGTCCCCGGTTGGCGGGGCAGAGCGGCGTGCGCTACTGTCCCTTCCTTCGCTTCGTTGCGTGTCGTGATGAGGATTTAGACCTCGAGGAGCTCGGCTTCCTTGTGCTTGTACAGAGCGTCGATCTGCTCGACGTGCTTCTTGGTCAGAGCGTCCAGGTCCTTCTCGGCGCGTGCGCCCTCGTCCTCACCAATCTCGCTGTCCTTGACGAGCTTGTCGATGGAGGTCTTGGCGTGGCGGCGCACGTTACGGATCGAGATGCGTGCCTCCTCAGCCTTCTGGTTGACGAGCTTGGTGTACTCCTTGCGGCGCTCGGCGGTCATTTCGGGCATGACCACGCGGATTGCGGCGCCGTCGTTGCTGGGGTTAACGCCCAGGTCGGAGTCGCGCAGTGCCTTCTCGATGGCGGCCAGGGCGGTCACGTCGAAGGGAACAATCTTGACGGTGCGTGCGTCTTCAACGTTGAAGGACACCAGCTGCTGCAGAGGGGTGGGAGCGCCGTAGTACTCGGCGGTCAGGCCGCTGAAGATGGCGGGGTTCACGCGGCCGGTGCGGACCTTTGCGAACTCGGTCTTGGTTGCTTCGATGGTCTTTTCCATCTTCTCGCCGGCTTCGGCAAGGATTTCTTCGATCACGGAAGGATCTCCTTAGTCGTAATTCTGGTGTGCAGAATTGTCGGTGGGGCGCGTTCCTCACCCTCCCGTTTCTCTGCCGCACGCACTCCGGGGCGTCAGACCCCAAATATGCGGAGGAGGCATGAACACGTACGAAAGATGGTGAACGCCGTGGTTTCTATCAGTTTAGACGGTACCGGCGGGCAGGGCGAGTTAGGCTCTACCCGCTCGGTACCGTGACGTTATTGCGCGCCCGAAAGCGCGGTTCGGCGGGCCGGATGCGCCCCTAGCGGGTGACGAGGGTACCCATCTTCTCGCCCAGGATTGCGCGGGTCACGTTGCCCTCGCCCTGCATGCCGAACACGCGCATCGTCACGTTGTTGTCGCGGCACAGGGAGAACGCGGTCTGGTCCAGCACGCGGATGTTGCGCTGCATTGCCTCGTCGTAGGTGAGGTTGTACAGGCGCTCAGCGTTGGGGTCCTTGTTGGGGTCAGCAGTGTAGATGCCGTCCACACCGTTCTTGGCGACCAGCACCTCGTCGGCGTGGATTTCCAGGGCGCGCTGGGCGGCCACGGTGTCGGTGGAGAAGTAGGGCAGACCCGCACCGGCACCGAAAATCACGACGCGGTCCTTCTGCATGTGGCGGATGGCGCGGCGAGGAATGTAGGTCTCTGCAACCTGCGGCATGGTGATGGCGGACTGAACGCGGGTGTCAATGCCCTCCTGCTCCAGGAAGTCCTGCAGGGCCAGGGAGTTCATGACGGTGCCGAGCATGCCCATGTAGTCCGCGCGGGAGCGGTCCATACCGGCCTGCGAGAGCTCTGCGCCACGGAAGAAGTTGCCGCCGCCGATCACGATGGAGGTCTCGACCTCGCCGACGGTTGCGGCGATCTGCTTGGCGATGCTGCGAACCACCTCGGTAGAGATGCCAACTTCACCGCCGCCAAAAACCTCACCGGAGAGCTTGAGCAGCACGCGGCGGCGGCCGGTATCATCACGGTGCATCGGGCGGGGATTCGCTTCAGTCATGGTTCCTCCAGTGGCTTTTATTCGAAGAGTTATGTGGGCGGGTTTAGGCCGCCCGGTCCCTATCAAGGATACAGCAAAGCCGGGTAGCCACCACTGGTGACTACCCGGCTCAACGCTATAATCCAAACCTCAGTTTTCGCCCCTTATCGAAGCGAATCGGTTTAGACGCAGAACGTGCGGTCGTTCCTTATGCACCCACGCGGAAACGTGCGAATGCGGTTGCGGTTGCGCCAGCCTCGGACAGGACCTGTGCAACAGACTTCTTGGAGTCCTTTGCGAAGTCCTGATCCAGCAGGGTGTTCTCCTTGAAGAAGCCCTTCAGGCGACCCTCAACGATCTTGTCCAGAATCTTCTCGGGCTTGCCCTCAGCGATTGCGGTCTCGCGAGCAACGCGCTTCTCGGTCTCAACCTGATCGGCGGGGATGGACTCGGAGTCCAGGTACTTGGGGCTCATTGCAGCAATGTGGACTGCAACGTCGTGTGCAATCTCGTCGGTGTTCTCACCGGAGACAGCCAGCAGAACGCCAACCTGTGCGGGCAGGTCCTTGGAGGTCTTGTGCAGGTACACTGCAACGTTCTCGCCCTCAACGCGTGCAATGCGGCGGACAACGATCTTCTCGCCCAGCAGTGCGCCGGCGTCGGTGGTCAGCTCCTCAACGGTCTTGCCCTCGTAGGTTGCAGCCTTCAGCTCTTCCAGGGTGGAAGCGTCTGCGGCAATAGCGGCCTCGAGCACGTTCTGGCCGAAAGCGATGAAGGGGTCGGACTTTGCCACGAAGTCGGTCTCGGAGTTGACCTCAACCATGTAGCCAACGCCGTTCTCGACGCGTGCAGCCACCAGGCCCTCAGCGGTTGCGCGGCCCTCGCGCTTGGTGATGCCCTTCAGACCCTTAACGCGGATGATCTCGGCAGCCTTCTGCTGGTCGCCGTTTGCCTCGTCCAGAGCCTTCTTGACGTCGAGCATACCTGCGCCGGTCTTCTCGCGCAGTGCCTTGATGTCTGCTGCGGTGTAGTTCGCCATTGTGAACTCCTTGTGTTGCTGTAATAATCGGGAAATTTCCCGGTGGTACTATGGCGGACGGCGCCGCGCCCAGGTCAGGGCGGGCGCCGTCCGAACGTGGTCCCCACGGGCGGGGGCCACAAAGCATAAAGCTTAGTGGGCTAAGAAAGCTTACTTAGCTGCCTCTTCAGCCTTTGCAGCCTCGTGCTGCTCCAGGAGCTCGCGCTCCCAAGCTGCCATGGGCTCCTCAGCTGCTTCGGTCTTGCCGTTCTTCTTAGCGTTGCGCTCGATCAGGCCGGCTGCAACAGCGTCAGCAATCACGCGGGTCAGCAGGTTGACGGAGCGGATAGCGTCGTCGTTACCGGGGATCGGGAAAGCAACTTCGTCGGGGTCGCAGTTGGTGTCGAGGATAGCAACAACGGGGATGCCCAGCTTCTGAGCCTCGTTAACTGCCAGGTGCTCCTTCTTGGTGTCAACGACCCACAGGAGGGAGGGAACCTTGGTCAGGTTGCGGATACCGCCGAGGGTCTTCTCGAGCTTCTCGAACTCGCGACGCATCAGGAGCAGTTCCTTCTTGGTGTAGCGAGAGCCTGCCACATCGTCGAAGTCAATCTGCTCGAGTTCCTTCATGCGCTCGATGCTCTTGGAGATGGTGCTGAAGTTGGTCAGCATACCACCGAGCCAGCGGTGGTTCACGTAGGGCATGTTCACGCGGGTTGCCTGCTCAGCGATAACTTCCTGAGCCTGCTTCTTGGTGCCGACGAACAGGATGTTGCCACCGTGTGCGACGGTCGACTTAACAGCCTCGTATGCCTTGTCGATGAAGGCGAGGGACTGCTGCAGGTCGATGATGTAGATGCCGTTGCGCTCGGTCAGGATGAAGCGCTTCATCTTGGGGTTCCAACGGCGGGTCTGGTGACCGAAGTGAACGCCGGAGTCCAGCATTTCACGCATAGTTACGACGGGCATGTCGTCTCCTTTGTGGTGCCGCGCGGACCTCCCATTCGGGCTAGCCCAACGCGCGCATAGTAGTTATCAGTTTCTCCTGGCGGCGATTAGCGTTCACGGTTGCCCGTTCAGCTCAGGCCCTAACCACCCGGATGGGTGGACCGAAGGTCCCTTATCGGCCCCCTTTTCTAGGGGCGCCGCTCACGCCGCGCGTCGTCAGTGATGCCCCACGGGCTCCCCTCGAGGGAGAGAATATCCGCGCAGGCGCACTGCAATACGAAATTGTACCGTATTTTTTGCGATTAATCCGCAAGAAGAGGCTTAACGCCCTTCCCGGCCGTTCCGCTGTGTTGAGCGGCACTGTGGATCAAGGATTTTCTACCGAAACCGGCGGGTTTATCCACATTTCTCGACGCGGTGTGGCGGCTCCATCGGATACATGATGAGCTCAATCTATGAAGACCGCGTTGAAAACCCTAGAGCGAGCGCTACGATGCCTTGCCCTCCTGGCCTGCTGCCTGCTGGGGGCGGGCAGCCAGAGCTATATGAACGAAACGGGGGCTGAGGTAGCCGAGGCTGTTGCCGCCTCGGTAACAGAAGCGCCGGGCCCCCACGCTGCGGGCAGTGCAGGTCCACACGCCGTTGAGCTCGTCGCCGGCCGCACACGCTACCGCTCCCCCACCGCGGACTCCGCTCCGCGGGTTATCCATCCCTTCGAGAAACCCGCCCAGCGCTGGAGCGCCGGGCACCGCGGGGTGGATCTGGCCGTGCCCGACCGCGACCGGCACGTCTACGCGCCGGCGCCGGGAAGAGTGGTGTTCAGCGGTACGGTCGTCAACCGAAAAGTGCTGGTCATTGCCCATCCGGACGGTCGGCGCAGCACCTTCGAGCCCATGGACGAGGCGCTCCCGGTCGGCACCGAGGTAACGGCCGGGGATGCAGTCGGCACCGTTGCCGCCCTGGAGAGCGCTGGCGAGAACGGCGAGCGCCCCTACCGGCGATGCTCCGCCCCGTGCTTGTACTGGGGCGTGCGTCAGGGAGGCGCCCGCGGGGACGGCAGCGGACGCGAGGCCGAATACGTGAACCCCATGAGCCTGCTGGGTTCGCAAGATCCCAGTATTCTGCTTCCGGTACCGGGCGGGTACTAGCCCCGGCCGCGGTGATGCTCTCTCTATCTCTCCTCTCTCTCTCCCCCCCCGGGAGTGGATGACTCCCGCAGGCTACTGGATACAGCGATGGCCCGTCGCCTCCCTTCGGGAGACAACGGGCCACAAACCTCGCACTGAACTACGCTCCCGGTGGGGAGCTGCGTCCGGAGGTTGGTCGCTACCTACTGGAGCACATCGCCGTCAGTATCGCCGAACTGAGTCGGCTGGGCGGGCTGAGCAGGCTGCTGCTGACCGTACTGCGGCTGAGCAGGCTGCTGCGGAGCATCCTGAGCGGGAGCCTGAGCGGGCATGGCAATCGTCGGGTCAGCCTCGCCCTGCGCGGGCTGGGCCGCACCGGACTGTGCTGCACCGGGCTGGGCTGCACCGGGCTGGGCTACGGTCTGGGGGCTGAAGACCTGCGTGGGCGAGTCGTCCCCGGCAGCGTAAGCGGCACCCTGCTGCGGCTGGTAGCCTCCCTGTGCCGGGTAGGCCGCCTGCTGCTGGTATGCATCCTGAGCCGGAGCACCCTGAGCAGGAGCGGCGTAACCCTGAGCGGCGCCATAGGCTGCGCCAGCAGCACCGGCCGCGGCGGGAGCGGTCGCAGCGTAAGCGGCGGCAGTTGCCTCACGACGCTCACGGCCCTTCGCGCGGGCGGCCGCAATCTTCTTGCGGAAGAGGAACAGCAGAATCAGGCCGGCCAGAACCAGAGCCAGGATAATGCCGTTCACGATCAGGTCGGTCATGCTCAGGCCGGAAGCCGGAATCTGCAGGTCGCGAGTCGCGAACACGCCGCGATCGCTCTTCATGCTCAGCTCGCCGCCGTTGACGGTGAACTCAATGCCCGCCTCCACGTATCGGGGGTTCGCGGTGCGCACCTTCTGCTGATCCAGCGAGGAGAAGGCCGGGGCCTTGAAGGTGAACTCGAAGGGTACCTGGTAGTAGCTACTACCCATCTTCGAAGCCGGGTTGACCTCGGGGCGCACCGTGTAGTCGGAGCCGAAGGGGTGGTAACCGCCCTCGCGAGTCACGGTGATCTTCGAGCCGTTCAGGTAGGAGCCCAGACGCTGGTTGAACTCGTCCTGGTCCTTGCCACGAATCTTCACGCTCACGATGGTGGAGTCGCCGTCCTGACGAACCTCGGTCTCGTCATCGCCGCCACCGGCCAGGGAGTCCTTGAGCTTCTGCTCAGCACCGGCGATGTCGCTCGTGGGGAAGGAGTAGAGGATGCGTGCCTCCATCGAGCCGTCCAGACCCAGGGAGGTCGCCATCTTCACGTTCTTCATCGTCACGGTCTTCGAAGAGACGAGGGTGAAGGTGGGCATCGTCTTATTCGAGGTGCTGGACGAAGAGCTTGAGGAGCTCGAAGAGCTGGAAGATGCACTGCTGTAGCTGTCACCATCGCTGTTCTTCAGCGAGAGGGCAACGCCGTAGCCCTCCGGGGAGCACAGCAGGGAGCAGTCCAGGGTGCCGGAGACGGTCTTCTCAACCTTGAAGACGTGGGATTCCTCGGTCACGTCGCGAGTGAAGGTCAGGTCGGTGGTGCTTGCGCCGAGCACCTTCTTGATCTTATCGCTCAGGTCCTGCGAGGAGGAGGCGTGGAAGGTCATGGTGCGACCAATCTCTTCCTTGGCGGCGTTCGTCGAAGCGGAGGGAGCGTAGCTCTTTGCCTCGGAAGCGTCCAGGCCCTTCTTCAGCTCAGCACCGTCGGGCTTGACCTGGTTCAGGAATGCGTCGACCGCAGAGGAAGTCTCGGAGCTCATAATTTCCTTCGCGATGAAGGAAATCACGACATCGTAGCCGCCATCCTTCTCGGAAGCCTGAATCAGAACGCCCTTGAAGCCGCGGTCCTGCACGTCCTTAGCGGAAATAGTGGAACCGCCGGAGTTCTTCACTTCCTTATCGCCGAACTTCACGGTGGTGTCGCCGTCGCTGCTGAACACGCTGCTCTTACGCGAGGACTCAATCACACCGTCGACCACGAGGGCCTCCGGAACCCAGCCCAGCAGCTCCTTCGAGGTGAAGTTCTCCTTCACCTGGATGCCCTGCACCAGGCCCTGGCTAGAGTTGATGATGCTAATCTGCGGTTCGGTATCGGTGCCGGAAGCCTTCAGGATGCTGGCCACCTTGGAGCGGTACTCGTCAATCGACGAGAAGGGTAGGGTGAAGGTCGCGCGGGCCTTGTCGCCCTCGGACTGGATACCGCCGTACTCAAGGCCGCTAGGCAGGTGCTTGCGGAGGGAGGCGTCCAGAGCCTGGGTGCCGCCCTTGATCTTGTCCTGGTTGTCCTTGAGGTCGAAGGAAACCTGCATGGTGCGAACGCCCTTATCGGCGCTTTCGAGGCCAAGCTGGGTCTCAATCTTCGCACCGCAGGCGCTCAGAATCAGGGCCGCAATGGTCAGCAGAACGGCCAGGAGCATCCAGCGCTGGCGGGAGCCACGCTGAACGGAATAAGTCAGAGTCTGCATACGGGTTTCCTTAGTTGAGCATGCGGAAGGTAATGAAGTACACAACCATCACGGCGAGCACCCACGCGGTGCTCAGCAGCGCGTGCATGATGACCGGAGACTTAGCGAAGCGGCCCAGACGGTTCAGACCCAGGTAGATGAGTGCCTCACCCGAGAACACTGCGAAGGACATCACCAGGCCCAGCAGCACAAAGATGAACCCGAAGCCCTCGTTGCTGCTGACACCGCGCATGAAGAGAGCCACCAGGCTCAGAAGAATGTACGTGGGGATTAGGGGCAGACACGAAACCGCCACTACCTGCATCGAGGACGAGAAGTTCGCCGGAGCCTTACCGATGCGTGCGGTCAGCAGAATCTGCACGCCGCGCAGAATCAGCACCACGGCAGAAACCACGAGGAACACCAGGAAGGCAAGGAAGACCTGACCGAAGGTAATCTTGTAAGCCACCAGGGCGTAGGCATCACGCACTGCGAACTTCACGAAGCCTAGCGACAGCTGGGTGAGGAAGAACGCCGAGATAATGGCCTGCAGAAGGCTGGGGATAGCCCAACCCCACAGGCCGGAGGCGGCCAGACGGGACTGTGCGGGGCCGGGCTTGCCGGCGAAGACCTCCAGGAACGCATCCCAGCTTGCACGCAGAGCCGTCACGAAGGGGTTCGGCGCGGCGGGTGCGTAGACCGCCTGCGCGGGCTGACCGGGCTGAGCACCCGGGTAGGCCTGGCCCTGGACCGGCGGAATCGGCTGGCCGGCGGGCTGCTGAGGCTGCGCGCCCTGGGCGGGAGCACCCTGCTGAGCTGGCTGGGTGGGCTGCGCCGGCTGAGCTGCCTGCGCGGGCTGGCCCGTCAGCGAAGCATCCTGCGTGGGTCGGGCTCCAGCATCGTAGCCGTAGCCCGCTGCGGCAGAATCGCCCTGCTGCGGGTTGTGGGGAGTGTTCTCTGACATTGAGATCCTCTCGTATGGTGTGTCTGTCAATGATGCGAGCCTACCGGTATCTTCCGTACCCAAGGTGCAATCACGGTCTCTCTTTACATGAGACTCTTCCACAGTACCCTATCAACCGCAGGTGCGCTCTCCGCGCGGTCATTTATCTAAACCTAGGGCATGACTAGGGAGGTCACCTCAACGCCTACCGATACGAGCATCCTATATCTCAGACGCAGAAAGCCCCGCCCGTCGACAAGTGGGTGAAGTCGACGGACGGGGCCGTAGGGAGTGCGGGGCTCGAACCCGCGACCAAGGGATTATGAGTCCCCTGCTCTAACCGGCTGAGCTAACTCCCCATCCGGTGCAGGCATCGCCTATTATCTCGCGAGCGCACCATCATCTAGGGTACCCGAAGGCACTCCCAGAGTGAAAAACATTGCGATCCGGTCCTCGGCGCTCCGCTCCCCCGCTCGCCGACCACGACGAAGCGGGCTGGGAACGGGCCGCCCCGGGAGCCCTGAACCGTTCGGGACCGTTAGCGGCGGGAAGCCAGGTAACGCTCGTAGGGCGCGTCGCTCACGTAGAGCTCCTCGAAGGTACGCCAGGTGTTCTCTGCGCTGTGGAATCCCACGATGCGGCGAGATTCGCGGCCCATCTGCTCGCGCTCCTCAGCGGGCAGGGAGATGATTGCCTCCAGCTTCTCCGCCAGGTCCTTCGCGTTATTCGGCTCGAAGAGGTAGCCGTTGACGCCCTGCTCGACCAGGTGGGGCAGGGCCAGGGCGTTAGCGAGAACCACCGGGGTGGAGGCGCTCATTGCTTCCAGCGAGACCAGGGACTGCAGCTCTGCGGTGCCGGGCTGGCAGAAGATGTCGGCCATCTGGTAGACCTCGGGCAACTGATCGTCGGGCACGAAACCGCGGAAAATCACGCGGTCGGCCACGCCGCAGTCATGCGCCTTCTGCTCGAGGGCCTCGCGCAGCTCGCCGTCGCCGGAGATATCCAGTACCACGTGGTCGTACGAGTCGGGCAGCATCGAGAAGGCCTCGATGAGAACGTCCACGTTCTTCTCCTCGGCCAGGCGGCCCACGAAGGCGATGCGCAGCTCGCCGGGGACCTTGCCGATATCCGTGCCCTCGGCCAGCTCGTAGTCGCTAATTTCGATACCGTTCGAGACGGGCATGACGGGGTGGGTAAAGTGGCCCAGGTCGCGCATTGCATCGGCACCAATCTGGGTGGGAGTCGTGACCACGGCGGTACGAGCGAAGCAGAAGCGCATGTCCTTCCAGGTGCAGCGGTCAATCAGACGCTTGACGGGTGCGGGGAAGGGCAGGAACGGGTCCAGGTTGGCGGGCATGAAGTGGTTGGTTGCGATAACGCGGATACCGCGGCGCTTCGCCTGGAAGATGAGGGCGCGACCAATAATGTAGTGGCACTGCACGTGCACGACGTCGGGGCGCACCTCGTCAAGAATCTTGCCGACCTCGGACCAAATCTCCCAGGGCACGCAGATGCGGTTGGTCTCGTGGGTCGGGGGCAGGTGCGAGCGCAGACGGTGCTCGATGATGCCGCCCTCGACTTCGGTGCGGTAGCTGGGGCCGGGGATGGGGCTGGCGGCTACCACGTGCACGGAGTGGCCTCGCTTGAGCATGGCGTTTGCGAGGCGGTGCCCGAATTGTGCCGCGCCGTTAATATCCGGCGGGTAGGTCTCTGCGCCAATCAGAATCGTCTTTGCCTGGTCCATGACGGGGCTCCTCATCGGGTGTAGTGTGTCGGTGACTGGGTTGGGTGGCGGCTATCGCCGGAACCGTTCCTGTGTGCCGTATCTGCCTGTGGTCGCCGCGCGCGGAGGGGGCATCCTGTGGTGCACGACATTTGTCCATTCTACCGGGGACTCGCCGCGTTATCCGACCTGCGGGGCGGGTTGGCCCCTGGGAATTGCCCCAAAAAGGTAGCTACCGCCCCCGCGGAGGCAGGTTGCGGGTTTCTCGGGTACGACAACGCCCCGACGGGCGGGGCCTGTCGGGGCGTTTGTTACTCGACCGGTGGTCGCGCGTGGGCGGTAATTCGCTTAGCGGCGGACCAGGCGGTTGAGGAAGTGCAGGACGGTCGCGATGGATGCGCCCAGTGCTGCGAAGGACTTCCAGCGAGCCTGCAGAACCTCGGGCTTGCGCACGTTCTCTGCCAGGCCGCGGCCGGTTGCTGCTGCACCTGCGGCGACCTCGGAGGGCACTGCCTTGAGAGCGTCCAGAGCCTGCTGGGTGTTGGACTGAACGTCGCCGGTGTAGGACTGCAGGTCGTCGCGCAGGGCGGCCAGGTGCTGACGGCGCTCTGCGGTGCGCTGCTTGAGCTCTTCGAAGGTCGGCGGCTTGGGCTCCTCCTCGCCGCGAGCCTTGCGTTCTTCGGCTTCCTTGCGGGCGCGTTCTGCAGCCTCTTCGGCTTCCTTAGCCTTCTGAGCGGCACGCTCTGCCTGTTCCTTCTTCAGGCGCTCAGCGGACATGGCGGTGCCTTCCTTGAGCACGCCGAGGTCGAAAAGCAGACCGAAGATTGCGGATTCAGGCTTGAAGGGCAGCTGTGCCTTGACCTTCTTGAGGCCGACCAGCGCGCAGATGGCCACGACGATCAGGAAGATGAGGGCAAAAATCAGTGCCGATGCCCAGTACGGCATGACGGTGCCGAGACCGAGGATTGCGGCAGCAACCAGGGCGATGATGAGGAAGAGACCGAAGACGGCGGCAACGCCGAAGAAAGCCGCGCCCTTACCAACGGCAATGCCCTTGGTCTTCAGCTCGTGCTTTGCAATCTGGATCTCGTCCTTGACCTGGCTGGGGCCGAGGGACTTGAAGGTTTTGCCAGCGTCGATGATGTTCGCGACGCCGGACTTAATCCCGCTGATGCCAGCAAAGAACCCCTTGGGTGCCTTGGGATTAGTAGTAGTGGTCATGACCACCTCTCCGTGACTCGTGTTTGGAGGCTTCTGATTCGCACTCCACCTCCTATATTTTAGCCCCTCGCCCCAAGTGTTCGTGACCGTTTGAACGGAGGTTACGGCCATCTCTTGGGGTATTTTCGACTTTTTGAGGGGTGAGGTTCAGCCGCGAGCTGAGAAACAGGCTGTCCGCGACCTGCGCTAAGAGGGCCGGAGGCGGGTGCTCACCGGCGGCGGGAACCTGTCGGAGTTCGGCGACAGCAGCGGGCGAAAAATGGTTCGTTGCCCCCGACTGGACTCGAACCAGCGAGGCGAAGATTTTCCGAGCGCGCGAGGAACCAAAAATCTTTGCCTCGCCGAGGGCGTAAGCCCGAGGGGTTACTGGTTCGAGCCAGAGGAACAGATAAAGCAAGAACCCCCGAGACTTCGTCTCGGGGGTTCTTGCTTTATACGCTCCCCCGACTGGACTCGAACCAGTAACCCTTCGATTAACAGTCGAATGCTCTGCCAATTGAGCTACGGGGGAATATTTTGTTTTCGTTGCGCGGTTTCCCTTGCAACGAGTAATAACTATACCGGGGGTCTCGGGGCTCCGCAAGCCGAAATATGATGAAGTGCATCACATTTTGTGGTGAGGGTGTGGAATCGCCCGCAGGGCGCCCTGCGGGCCTCCGAGCCATACCTCCGCCCCGTCGCCTCCCCCATCGCGCCGCATCGGGGGGGGGCGAAGATGGCACGCGGTCTTAGGCGCGCTGGGCTGTGAGCTGACGGCGGCGCATCTCGAGCTCGAGGAGCTGCCGCTGCACGGCCTCGTACTCCTCATCGTCCGGATTGGCGCTCAGCTGCTCCAGGCGCATCATCAGGTCGGACTTCTGGCGGGCAATCTGCTGCTCGAACAGGGCGTTGAGCGCGCCGGTCACGAAGCCGGGCAGACGCTCAGCGCTGCTGACCGGTAGCGGCGAGACGGCCAGCTCCGCGATGGCGGGGTGAACCCCCTCCACCGCGCCGGAGCGAACACAGTTGATCCATTCAATACCGGGCGTGGGCGCCATGACGGTTGCGGCGTGAATAATGCCGGCGGCCACCTCTCGGTGGGTGCGGTAGCGGAACTGCACGGCGGCGAGGTTACGCCACTGCTCCACGCTGATGAGCTCGGGGTGCTGCAGGGCAATCTCCAGGGCGGCCTTTTCGAGGCGCGCGACCGGATCGTTAGGGTCGGGGGTGAGGAACTCCTCCGCGGCGGGGGCGCCCTGAGCGGCACCCGGTTCCGCGCCGTTCTGCCCGCCCTGAGCCTGCCCACCCGGAGCCTGCGCGTAGGGGGTGCCGTAGTTCGCGGCGGGAGCGGGCGGATGCGCGGCGGCGTTGTAACCCGCGTAGGCGCTCTGAACCGGGTACTCCTCGGGCGGGGGCGCGTCGTAGCCGGGGTCGTAGGGCGCATCCGCGGGGTACGGTCCGGCGGGGCCGCGCTCGGGCAGACGCTCGTAGCGGGGCGCCGCGGGGGTCTCTTCCCGGTAACTGCGCTGGGTTTTGGGGTGGTTCTGCGCGTACGCCACGGCGCGCTGAATCTCGTCCAGCTCCAGGCCGAGCTGACCCGACACCTTGCGCATATAGGCGGGGCGCAGGTCGCGGTCCTTGATACCGGCAATAATCGGGGCGATAGCGCGCATCGCCAGCACACGGCCCTCCAGGGTTGCCAAATCGTACTTGGCGAGGGTCGTGTCAATGGCGAACTCGAAGAGCGGGCGACGCGAGGCAATCAGCGAGCGCACGGCGGCGTCCCCCTTGTGCAGGCGCAGGTCGCAGGGGTCCATGCCGTCCTCGGCCACCGCCACGAAGGTCTGCGCGACGAAGCGCTGGTCCTCCTGGAACGCTGCCATGGCGGCCTTCTGGCCGGCGGCGTCACCGTCAAAGGTGAAGATGACCTCTCCGCCGGAGCCGTCGTCGGTAATCATGCGGCGCACCATCTTGATGTGCCCGGGGCCGAAGGCGGTACCGCAGGTGGCCACGGCGGTGGTGACGCCCGCCAGGTGCGCGGCCATCACGTCCGTGTAACCCTCCACGATGACGACCTGCTTCTTCTTGGTCATCTCGCGTTTGGCCAGGTCGATGCCGTAGAGCACCTGGGACTTCTTGTACAGCTGCGTCTCGGGGGTATTGAGGTACTTGGGGCCCTGGTCGTCGTCGAAGAGGCGGCGGGCACCGAAGCCGATGGTCTCCCCCGCGATGGTGCGAATCGGCCAGATGATGCGGCCGCGGAAGCGGTCGTACAGGCCGCGGTTGCCCTCGGAGAACATGCCGGTCGCCTTCAGCTCCTCGTCGGTGAAGCCCTGGGAGCGAAGGTGCTTGAGCAGGTGGTCCCAGCCGCGCGGGGCGTAGCCCACGCCGAAGTGGCGGGTGGCGGCGGGGTCGAAGCCGCGGGCACCCAGGAAGCGTTGCGCCTCCTGCGCGTCCGGCGAGTAGAGGTTGCGTTCGAAGAACTCGGCGGCAATCTTGTGCGCGTCGAGCAGGCGGCGACGCATGCCCGCCTCGTATCGTTCGCCGGGCTTACCGCCCTCATAATGCAGGGTGTAGCCAATGCGGGCGGCCAGACGCTCCACGGTCTCCACGAAGCCGGTGTGTTCCATGGCCATGACGAAGGAGTACACGTCACCGGACTCACCACAACCGAAGCAGTGGTACGAACCCACCTGCGGGCGCACGTTGAAGGAGGGCGTGCGCTCGTCGTGGAACGGGCACAGGCCCTTGTACGTGCCGATACCCGCGCTTTTGAGGCTCACGTAGCCTTCAATGATTTCGCGAATATCGGTGCGGGCACGTACTTCGTCGATGTCTTCTTTGCGGATTAATCCAGCCATGAACTCAATTCTACGGTGGTGATGCGTGAGCCCCGGGGACGACCCCGGGGCGGGTTGGCCGAGGATTTCAGTCGCGATGGTTCGGACGGGGTTTAGCCGCCCGAGATGTCGAGCTCAGCCTCCACCAGGCCCAGGCGTTCGGCGTCGCCCAGGATGCGCGAGTCAAGCCAGCCGTCGGGCAGGTGCGGCTGCTTGGGGCTGCCGGCGCGACCTCGAGAGCCCTCCACGGCGGCGCCGGGGTAGCCGATGGTGTGGTCGAGCTGGGCCAGCAGCTCGCGGAAGGTCGCTAGGTCGGGCACCTGTGCCATCTTGGCGCGTAGCTCGCCGCCGACCGGGTAGCCCTTGAAGTACCAGGCCACGTGCTTGCGGATCTCGCGCAGGCCGCGGGTCTCGTCGCTGAAGGTCTCGACCAGCAGCTCGGCGTGGCGGTAAATCATGTCGGCCACTTCCGAGAGGGTGGGGCGTACGCGCTCTGGGGAGCCCTCGAAGGCGTTCTGCAGGTCACCGAACAACCAGGGGCGGCCCTGGCAGCCGCGGCCAATCACCACGCCGTCCACGCCGGTCTGCTCAACCATGCGCACCGCATCCTCAGCGGAGAAAATATCGCCGTTGCCCAGAATCGGCACGTCGGGAATCAGTTCGCGCAGCTGGGCGATGGAATCCCAGTCGGCCTTACCCGAATAGTGCTGAGCGGCGGTGCGGCCGTGCAGGGCAATCGCCGCCACGCCGGCATCGCGCGCAATCTTGGCGGATTCGAGGAACGTGATGTGGTCGTCGTCGATGCCCTTGCGCATCTTAATGGTCAGCGGAATATCGTTGCGGGACGCCTCTTTGACCGCCGTCTGCACAATCGCGGTGAACAGGTCGGTCTTCCAGGGCAGGGCTGCGCCGCCGCCTCGGCGGGTCACCTTGGGCGCCGGGCAGCCGAAGTTCAGGTCAATGTGGTCGGCACGGTCCTCTTCAACGACCATGCGCACAGCCTTACCAACGTTGACCGCATCAACGCCGTAAATCTGAATGGAACGAATCTTCTCGTCCGGGTCGTGCTCGATGATGCGCAGGGACTCGGGCTTGCGTTCCACGAGGGCGCGCGCGGTCACCATTTCGGTCACGTACAGGCCGCCACCGTATTCGCTGCAGAGGCGGCGGAAAGCCTTATTGGTCACGCCGGCCATGGGGGCGAGGACCACGGGGGTGTCAACGGTCAGTTTGCCCAGCTTCAGGGGCGGAAGAGTCAGGCGGGGTGCTTCAGAATTCACCCCTATATTGTGGCATACGGGGGCAAATCGGGAACCGCACTCAGCTGACGGGGTACAGAGCTATCGGGGTACGGCGGCGCAGTACAGCAACACAGTACGGCGGCACGGCACAGACTTAACAATGGTGGTGAGGCGCAGGCACGCGAAAGGGGCGGGAGAGTATTCCACTCCCCCGCCCCTCTCGGCAAGAGTCAGCCGACAGGCTCAGTACCGAGAATATACTCGGGAATATACTCGGGAACCTACCCGAGAACCTACTCGGTCACGTAAATATAGGTCGGGTCGCCCTCCACCGAGGCGGTACCGGCGCGCAGCAGCACGTCGGTCACCTGAACCAGCGCCTCCATGGAGTCGTCGACCTCCACCGTCACCGGGTACTTAGCGCTCAGCAGGGACAGTACCTGCATGATGGCCTCCACGGCGCCCTCGTTCTCAAAGTCGTAGCCCAGCAGCAACTCCGTGGCGGTGTTCTCATTCACCAGCGCCGCCTCCGGGTCGGTCTCGAAGGGATGGTAGCTCACGGCGAAGGCCACGATCGGGCCCTTCTTACCCTCAGCGGCAGCCTCACGAATATGATCGCGAAGCACCACGGCACCAAAAGCACGCACCTCATCCGAGAGGAAGTAGCGGTTCACTGTGCCCATACCCACCTCAGCAGGAACATCCCACTGATGCGAACGGCGGTAGAACTCCCAGAGGGCGGCGGTTAGCTCCACCGAGCCGGTCGCCAGGTCCTCAATGGCCTGGGTCTCGTTGCCGTCGGCGTCCTCGCGCAGAGACACCGGAGGAATCGCTCCCGGCTCCACACGCACCATACGGGAACGCTGAATCAGCTTCATACCGGTCGCCTGCGCGAACTCCTCACCGTCACTAAACGGCGACAGCTTCACGCGCAGGGCGGTGGTCTGGCCGTTCGCCGCGGCCACCTCTCGCAGGGCGTTCATCAGGGCGGTGCCGATGCCCTGGCGGCGGTGGTCTGCCGCCACCTCAATGTAGGACCACAGACGCGTCGGATGCAGGGTCGAGGCCACCACCGAACCGGCGGCAATCGGCACGCCGGATGCGGTCACCACCAGGGTGCGGCTGAACGGGCCGTCCGTGTCGGGGCCAAAGAGGCCACGCTGGCGCTCCTCAACCTCATTGCGGGCAGAGTTCCAAATCTCAAGCAGGGCAAGGTCATCGCCCTCCTGCCAGGGGCGAATCTCAAATTTTTCGCTGAGGCGTTCTGCCATGTCTGTATGCTCTCCTTCACCTATACCCGTACGTGCCTGAGCCGCCGACGGGTTCCAAGCCGCGGCCCGCCCCGTCCGGCGTGACGACCCGCACTATCGCGTCTAACCAGGGTAGCCTAAATATACTGCGGCGGGTAGCCTCTTTCGCTCTCAGAGGCTACCCGCCGCAATGTAATGGTCAGCGGTTCGCGGGAATACTCCGCCGCGGGCCGGTACTAGCCGGCCAGGTGTGCAGCCAGGTAAGACTTCACCTGGTCCAGGGCCACACGCTCCTGGCTCATGGTGTCGCGTTCGCGAATGGTCACGGCCTGATCCTCGAGGGTGTCGAAGTCCACGGTGATGCAGAACGGGGTACCGATCTCATCCTGGCGGCGGTAACGGCGACCAATAGCGCCCGCCTCGTCGTAGTCCACGTTCCACAGGCCGCGCAACTCCTCGGCCAGCTTGGTTGCGGGCTCGGACAGCTCCGCCTTCTTGGACAGCGGCAGCACCGCGGCCTTGACCGGTGCCAGGCGCGGGTCGAGCTTCAGCACGACGCGCTTGTCCACGCCGCCCTTGGTGTTGGGGGCTTCGTCCTCAACGTATGCGTCGACGAGGAACGCCATCATGGAGCGGGTCAGACCGAAGGAGGGCTCAATCACGTAGGGCACGTAGCGTTCGCCGGTGGCCTGGTCGAAGTACTCAAGCTTCGCGTTAGAGTGCTCATTGTGCACGCCCAGGTCGTAGTCGGTACGGTTCGCAACGCCCATGAGCTCGCCCCACTCCGTGCCCTGGAAGCCGAAGCGGTATTCGACGTCGATGGTGCCAGCCGAGTAGTGTGCACGCTCTTCCTTGGGGACGTCGAAGCGGCGCATGTTGTCCGGGTTAATGCCCAGGTCAACGAACCAGTTCCAGCAGTCCTCAACCCACTCGTTGAAGTACTTGTCAGCCTCTTCCGGGTGCACGAAGTACTCGATTTCCATCTGCTCGAACTCACGAGTACGGAAAATAAAGTTACCGGGGGTGATCTCGTTACGGAAGGACTTACCGATCTGGCCGATACCGAACGGCGGGCGCTTGCGGGAGGCGGTGACCACGTTGTTGAAGTTCACGAAAATGCCCTGAGCGGTCTCGGGGCGCAGGAAGTGCAGGCCCTCCTCATTATCGACCGGGCCCAGGTAGGTCTTCATGAGGCCGGAGAAGTTCTGCGGCTCAGTCCACTCGCCACGAGTACCACAGTTCGGGCAAGCAATCTCTTCCATGCCCTCGGCGGGGCGGCCCTTCTTCGCCTCGAAGTTCTCCAGCAGGTGGTCCTGGCGCAGACGCTTGTGGCA
Organism: Rothia sp. HMSC062F03; assembly: GCF_001836905.1. Classification (NCBI taxonomy): domain Bacteria; kingdom Bacillati; phylum Actinomycetota; class Actinomycetes; order Micrococcales; family Micrococcaceae; genus Rothia; species Rothia sp. HMSC062F03. The sequence continues at coordinate 102,388 of NZ_KV830882.1, forward strand.
GGAGAGGCACTCGACCAGCGGGTCGGTGAAGGTCGCGACGTGACCGGACGCCTCCCACACCGCGCGGGGCAGGATGACGGAGGAGTCCAGGCCGACCATGTCCGCACGGGAGCGGACGAAACGCTGCCACCACTGCTGACGGATGTTTTCCTTCAGCTCCACGCCGAGGGGACCGTAGTCCCATGCGGAGCGGGAACCGCCGTAGATTTCACCGGCCTGGAAAACAAAGCCGCGGCGCTTTGCGAGCGCAATAACGTTATCGAGGGTGGACTTTTCAGCCATAGTTACTCCTTCTGCCCCGCCACCGGCTGTGGCGTGCGTGAGTTCGGGTTGATGGGGGGCGCTACCCAGAACGGGGCGCCCGGTGTTCGCGCTCATCGGCGCAATATGCACACTTTTTGATGCAAGACACCAGGGTACCATCACCAACCCGCCCCTGGGTATGCCTACCCGGCCCACCACTCCCCCATTTTTGCCAGGCACCAGGATGCACTTGGCGGGATAAACTAGAGAGCATGGAAGAAATTTTTATTCGCGACGACATGATCCGCCTCGGCCAGTTCCTCAAGCTCGCCAACCTCGTAGAGGACGGCGCGCAGGCACGCGAGGTCATTCAGCACGGCCTGGTCAAGGTCAACGGCGACATTGAAGAAGCACGCGGCAAGCAGCTGCACCCCGGAGATACCGTGACGTTCAACGGCGTGACCGTGAAGGTCGCGCACGAGGACTAACCCGACCTCTTATTCCGTTTGAGATTGGGCGTCAGAGTAAGGCGAGTCGTGACGTGAAAGCCTGAGGGACGGCGTTCGTCCTCGTTCCTGCAGGGAACCCGCCCTCGCTTCGCTTCGGGCACCCTGATGTCACTACGGACGACACCGTCCCTCCGCGCGCACCTCACCGGAGCCGAGGGTAGCTATACCCTCCGGAAGCGACATC
>NZ_KV830882.1:103423-115883 GCF_001836905.1 Rothia sp. HMSC062F03
GAGGACGATAACCGCCTTTCCAAACGGAACTACGCGTAAGCCCCCGAGTCGTCAGACCCGGGGGCTTTACGTTTAGTCGATTTAGGCGTCAGAACCCTCGGCGGTGCCGGTCGTCTCCGCAACCTTCTGCGCACGAATACGCGGCTCCTTACCCTGCACCTTCACCTCCAGGAACTCGCCCACGTGGCGAATCTCCATGGGGCCAACGCCGTGGCCGATACCGGCGTACAGCACCTTAATGCCGTCGGTGTACTTGCGGATCCAGTCGTAGGTGTAGTTCACCATCTCCTGCGGAATCACCGGGTCATCCTGGTCACGGCCGAAGAACACCGGCAGCTGGGTTTCCTTGAGCTCCTCGTCCTTGAAGTACGGCGAATCAGAATCTACCACGTAGCCGGACAGTCCCACCACAGCGGCGAACTCGCCGGGAGCGTGACGCACCATCGAAGTTGCGATACCCATGCCCTGCGAGAAGCCCAGCAGGGTCACCGAGGCGTAGGGCTCGCGGTTCGCGCGCACCCACTCCAGCACGTAGTCGCTCGCCTGCTCGATGGCGCGCTGGTCGGATTCGAGCTGCTGGTTCAGCGGGTACCACTGGTAGCCGATAGCGTCCGCAGCAATGTAGGCGCCGGTCGAGTCCGCGGAGAACTGGGTGCCGACCGGCTGCGGTGCACGCATGGAGGCGTAGGTGAAGTCCTCCTGCGGAAGGTGCGCCGCCAGGGACAGCAGGTCGTGCTCCTGGGAGCCGTAGCCGTGTAGCATGAGCACCAGGTGGGTGCCCGCGCGTTCGTTCTCGGGGCGGGTGTATTCGACGACGTATTTGTTTTCGCTCATGCACCCATCTTAGCGAGGACTCCCCCACAAACCTGTACCGCGGGTTCCGCCGCTAGCTTGACCCTCACCTCATGTGTGGCTCTACAGTGATAGAAGAACCAAACCTTTGGAGGATGCCATGGCACCTAAGAATAAGCAGCTCAGCGCTGCTGAGAAAGCAGAAATCATGGGCGAGGGGTTCAGCCTCACCCACCAGCAGGAAGCGCAGGAGCGTTACGGAAACACAGCCGACTGGGCCGAATATCAGCGCCGTACCGCGACGATGAACAGTGCCGACTGGCAGAACGGCAAACAGCAGGCCGAAGAGGTGGAACAAGCCCTCGTCGAGGCGTTCACCCGCGGCGTGAAGCCGGGCAGTGAGGAGGCGAACGCGCTCGCCGAGCGGCACCGCGCCTCCCTGTTCTTCTTTGAGGTCACCCCCGCCAAGCACGCTATTCTGGCCCGCGGCTACGTTGCCGATCCACGTTTCAAGGCCCACTACGAGAAGCTTGCGACCGGGCTGGCCGAGTGGCTGCGAGAGGTCATCTACGAGAACGCTCGAGCACACGGCGTGGACCCCGAGAACGCAGCCTGGGGTTAAGCCTTCGGGAAAAAGATGCCCGGTAGCTAGGCGCAGGCAGCCGGGCATAAAAATACGCCCGGATCCCCCCATTCGGGGAATACCGGGCGTTCCACGCTGCGTTGGCCGTCGCTACTAGCGGTATTCGTACTAGGCCGCATCGCCCAGTTGACGGCGATGCTCCTGAATACGGCGGTCTAGGTGCTCAAGATTCAGCTGCAATCCGAGAATTTCGTTTTCAATCTTCACTCGGGCACGTTCCATGACCTCGATGGAGAGGGCGTGGTCGTGCGGGTTGCTCAGAATAGTGCGAATGTCAGCAAGACTCATTCCAGCCTGTCGGCAAGTGGCAATAAACCGAGCCGAAGAAATGGACTCTTCGTCAAATACGCGATTTCCGTGAGCGTCTCGGGGCACCGCGATTAACCCCTCTTTTTCGTAATAACGCAGTGCGTGGGTGCTCACCCCCAACTGCTCTGCTACCTCTTGAATACTTGCCACGGATTACATGCTAGGAGGTTAGAGCGGGTCTAAAGCAAACTGAGCCGTCTTCTCTTTTCGGGCCCCAAAAAGCATGTTCCCGAGGATCTTGAGGCGGGGCACCGCGCCCCTTCCAGCGGAATATATTTACCTGACTAGTGCAAATACTATTTTTGGTGGAACGACCGCGTGCCGCCGATCCCTCACGTAGAAGGACCGGCGGCACGCGCTCCGTCATGAACGGTGTTTTACCGATGTTCTCACCTGGTGGAAGAGCCTATGACGACACTATGAGTACCCCCGGAGTTCCCCACCAACCGCGGAAATTCCGGAAAATCCTCCCCCGCCGAGGCGTCCCTGCGGGTTCTATGCCACAGTGCGGTACAGGCTCGTAATGGATTCGAGAGCCTCGCGCTCGCGAGTCTTCTCGTCCAGAGGCTCATCCTCGGCCGTGCCCAGGGCGCAAGCCAGGATGCGTTCCACCTGCTTTGCCTCGATGAGGAAGCCATCGTGGCCGTGGTTCGACTCGATGATGTTCACCTCGACCGGGTTGGGCAACGCCTCCGCCAAGCGATGCGACTCGTGCGGGAAGAACAGGCGATCGGTGTTCACCGCGGCAATCGTCCACTCGCAATCGGTGCAGGCCAGCGCCTGAGAGAGCGAGCCGCGACCGCGCGCCACATCGTGCGAGATGAGGGCCTCGTTGACTGCCAGGTAGCTGTTCGCGTCGAAGCGTTCCACCAGCTTGTTGCCGTGGTGATCCAGGTAGCTCTCGATGGCGTAGCGTCCGCGATGCTGGCCCAGCAAGCCGCCCTCAACGCTTTCTCCGCGGTTCTCCTCGCGGCCGAAGCGGTGCTCCAGCTCGGCGGGGCTGCGGTAGGTGGTGTGGGCGATGCGGCGGGCCAGGGCGAGGCCCGCGGTCGGCGCGGGGCCGTTGTAGTAGTCGCCGCCGGCAAAGTTCGCGTCGGAGCGAATCGCCAGGTTCTGCGTGTGCGCCCAGGAAATCTGTTCGGCGGTGGCCGAAGGACCGGAGGCGATGACCGCGCATCCGCGCACCAGCTCGGGGTTGGTTGCGGCCCATTCTACGGCGCGTGCGCCCCCGAGGGAACCGCCGATGACGTAGCGGAAGCTCGTGATGCCCAGGGCCCGGGCCAGACGCGCCTCGGCGCGCACCGAGTCGCGGATGGTGACGAGCGGGAATCGGGATCCCCAGTGCTCGCCGGCGCCCGGGTAGCCTTCGGGAATGATGCTGGCCGGACCGGTCGAACCGTAGCAGCCGCCCAGAATATTGGGGGCAACGACGAAGTATCGGTTGGTGTCGATGACCGCGCCGGGGCCTACGATGCCCTCCCACCAGCCGTCGGATTCGATAGCGCGGATGAGGGGCGCGGGCATATCCGGGGTGGGCACGCCGCGGGAGACATGCGTGTCGCCGGTGAGTGCGTGCAGGATGAGGATGGCGTTATCGCCGGTCTCGTTGAGGGTACCCCAGGTTTCGTAGCCGATGGTCACCTGCGGCAGGGTGATGCCGGATTCAAGTTCAAAGTCACCGATGGCCAGCTGACGCAGGTAGCCCTGCGCCTCGGGGTGTTCGGTGCGGGTGCCCGCCACGGGAATGGGGGCGGTCACGGGCTGGGTAGTACAGGTTTCGGGGGTGGTCTGAGCGGTCATGGGTCCCTCCGGTGGGTTGTGCAGAGCTGTCCGCGTCGCGGCGGTAAGAACGCGTCGGCCAGTTAGGGGCGGCGGGTCAGAAACGGCAAAGATAACGGATGCGGGGTAATCCCCCGCGGACGGGCTGAAGGGTGCCGGGTGGCGCCTCCTCGGCCCGTCCACGAGGGCGGGCCGCCGCGTTTAGGAGAGGGTGTCGAAGCCCAGCTGCAGGTCGGCGAGAATATCGTCGATATTCTCAATGCCGACGGAGAGGCGCACGAAGTTCGGGTACACGCCAATCTTCTCCAGCTCCTCGGCGGACAGCTGGGAGTGGGTGGTAGAAGCGGGGTGAATCACGAGCGAGCGCACGTCACCGATGTTCGCCACGTTGGAGTGCAGCTTCAGGGCGTCCACGAAGTCGCGGGCCTGTTCCAGGGTTGCGTCCTTGAGGGTGAAGCCGAGCACCGCGCCGGGGCCCTTGGGCAGGTACTTCTGGGCACGCTCGTACCAGGGGGAGGATTCCAGGCCGGCCCAGATGACGCGGTCAACCAGCGGGTTGGCTTCGAGCCAACGGGCGACCTTGGTGGCGTTCTCGATGTGGCGCTCGATGCGCAGGGAGAGGGTCTCCAGACCGATACCGATGTTAAAGGCGTTGGTCGGCGAGATGGCGGCGCCGGTGTCGCGCAGCAGCGAGACGCGCGCCTTCAGGATGTAGGAGAGGTTCGCACCGAAGGCGGAGTCCTTACCCAGATCGCGTGCGTAGACCAGGCCATGGTAGCCGGGGGCGGGCTGGTTGAACTTGGGGAACTTCTCGGGGTCTGCGCCGTAGTCGAAGTTACCGGAGTCAACGATCACGCCGCCGATAGAGGTGCCGTGACCGCCCAGGTACTTGGTGGCGGAGTGGACGACCACGTCCGCGCCGTGCTCGATGGGGCGCAGCAGGTAGGGGGTGGGTACGGTGTTGTCCACGATCAGGGGCACGCCGTTTTCGTGGGCGATCTTGGCGATGGGCTCAATGTCGAGCACGTCGTTGCGGGGGTTGGGCACGGACTCGCCGTAGAACAGCTTGGTGTTGGGGCGAACCGCGGCGCGCCACTCGTCGAGGTTGTCGGGGTCCTCAACGAAGGTGGTTTCGATGCCGAGGTCGGCGAGGGTGTACTTGAGCAGGTTGTAGGTGCCGCCGTACACGGAGGGCGAGGCGACCACGTGGTCACCGGCGCCGGCAATGTTCAGGATTGCGTAGGTGATAGCTGCCTGACCGGAGGCCAGCAGCAGCGCGCCAACGCCACCTTCCAGGGAAGCGATGCGGTTTTCGATAGCTTCCTGGGTGGGGTTGTTCATGCGGGTGTAAATGGGTCCCAGCTCGGCGAGAGCGAAGCGGTTTGCGGCCTGCTCTGCACTGTCAAAGACGAAGGAAGTGGTCTGGTAGATGGGTAGTGCCCGAGCTCCCGTTGCGGCATCCGGTGCCTGTCCCGCGTGAATCTGGCGGGTTTCGAACTTCCAACCGGCGGGGTTGGCGGGAGTCGGGACGGTAGTGTTGTTGCTCATGCGTGGCTCTCCTAAGGGGATAGTTAGGGGGCCGCATGCCGATTGGTACAGGAATCGTCGTTGAGTTGTCCTGTCACGATTGATGTACCGAATTCGGTCACATCGGTCCCGCGCTTGCGTCACGCTTGTGCGTGCCGCCCGGTCTTCACCCAGGGCACCCCACCGCGGAGGAGGGTTGCCGGCCAGCTAGCTGGGGCTTGTCGCTGGCGCTCTTGACCTGTCATTAGGGTGTCATAATCGGTTGCGCGGGGTCAAGAGTTTTAGGGGTGCGCGGCACTTTAAGACGCTTCATTGCAAACATGACGTTTTTTAACGTCTGTAACAAAAACCTGCCTGCAACAAAACGTTGGTGACGATGCCGGGGCAATCCGAGGGCTAGGCAATCGAGATGCGGAGGCGCCCCCACATAGTAACTCCCATCACTTTTACCTGGGGTTTTCGGTACACTGGGACTACGCATACACTCATGCGGGGCTTCGCGCACGTCGCCTACCCTTCCGCATACCCTTCCGGTGCAGAAGCCGGAAAACCGACCTCTAAGGTTATCCACCATGTCTCTCGTTCTCGATGCGGCACAGCTTAGCCGCATCTTTGGCACAGGCGAACGCGCCTTCACCGCCGTCGACCGCGTGTCCCTTCGCATCAGCTCCGGCGAGATCCACGCCCTCCTCGGCCCCAACGGCGCGGGCAAAACAACCACCGTGCAGATGTGCTCAACCCTGCTCACCCCCACCAGCGGCGCCCTCACCGTGAACGGCATCGACGCCATCGCCCACCCGCAGCGGGCACGCCGTCACGTGGGTCTCGCACTCGGCGGGGATAGCGGCTTCTACCCGCGCGCCAGCGCCCGCGACAATCTGCTCTTCTTCGCCGATGTTGCGGGGGTTTCCGGGCGGAGCCGGCGGCGCGAGGTGGACCACGCCCTAGCCCGCGTGGAACTCACCGATGCGGCGGCGCGACCCTTTCAGGAGTTTTCCCGCGGCATGAAGCAGCGCCTACATATTGCCCGCGCCCTGCTCGGCTCCCCCGCCCTGCTCCTGCTGGACGAGCCGACCAACGGGCTCGACCCCGATATCGCCCTGACCGTGCGAACCCTCATCCGCTCCCTCGCGGAAGACGGCACCGCCGTTCTGCTGACGAGCCACCTGCTCGGCGAAATCGAGGACCTGGCGCACACCATCACCGTGTTAGGCGCCGGTTCCGTCGCCGTGAGCGGCAGCCTCGAAGACATCGCCGCGCACGCCGGCATTGCCGCCACGACCGTGGTACAGGTCGAGGCCACCGCCACCGAGGGGCTTGATACGCTCCGCGGGCTCCTCGGCGATAAGGCTGCGGTGCTCTTCGCCCCGCGCGGTTCCGGCTGGGAGCTCACCCTCTACTGGCACGGCGAGCGCACCACGTTCGAGGCGGGAGAGGCGCACCGCATCCTGGCGGAGGGGCTCGCCGCCTCGAACATTGGGGCGAGGACCGAGCCCTACACGCGCCCGGCAACCTTGGAGGAGGCCTACCTGGCGATGGCGGAGGGGCTCAAGCGATGAACGTGAAGACGCGACGCTCGGAAGAGTCCCAGACCCGGGGCTGGCAGTATGATGCGCGGCAGGAGTGCGCCCGCCAGCTGCGGCTCATGGGATTTAGCCTGCGCCAGTTCCTGACGGTCCCGTACTTTATTCAGCTGCTTATCAGCACGGTGCTCGGGTCGGTCATCCTCCAGGCACTCGCCGTGCACGCGGCGGCGCAGAGCTCCGAGGGTCACTCCGTTGACCCGACCCTGGCGTGGACCCGCGCGGGCATCGTGGGCATGTGGTCGGTCTGCATCGTGTCTGCGGGCATTATCAATTTTGAGCGTTTCCGCGGAACCCTCGTCTACCTGTGTTCCGGGTCCATTTCTCCGGTGCGGGTGCTGGCGGCTATCGTTTCGAGCGCCTCCATCGTGGGTCTGGCGGCTCTACCTCTGTCGTGGGCGGTTTGGGCTCTCGTAACGCTCAATCCGCGGGTCACGGACTTTTCTGCGCTCTGGCCGCGCTATGTTCTGGGCGTTCCCCTGCTGTGGGTTGCTTGCCTGTCGGTTACGTTCATGATTGCGGTGTTCTTCGTGGCGACGCCGAACGCTATCGCCTACGAGGAGCTGCTCCTCGTGCCGGTATTTATTCTCTCCGGGGTTCTTTTCACGATGGTTGAGGCGCCTGCCTGGCTGGATGCCGCGGGCGTGCTCATTCCCCTGCAGGCGCCGGTGCACCTGCTACTGGGGCGCACCCCTATGAACACCCCGGCGGATGCGCTCCTGCCAGTAATTCAGACCCTGGTCGTGAGCTTCATCTGGGCGGCGTGCGCCTTCCTCTTTGCCCGGAGGGCTCTCGCCTCCGCCCGCCGTCGCGGCACCCTGGGGGCGATGTAGCGTGCGTGCTCTCTCTACTGATTCCCTGCCCGGCGTGGTGCGTCGGGCACTGTCTACCGCCTCTATTGGCTGGTCATCTTCTATTACCTTCGCAACCCTCGGAACGGCCATCACTACCCTGGTGCTCGTGCCGGGCCTCAACGTGCTTTTTACGGTGCTTTTGGGCGCCGACCTCGCCGCGAACGATACGGTGCGCATCGGCTGCGCGACCGCCCTGATTGCCACCCTCAGCTCGGTGGCCGCCGGCATTGTCGCGCGCGTTGCCACCGACCGGTGGATTGGCGTCTTCGAGTACGTGTGCACGGCCCGAGCGGTGGATGCGGGCTACTGGCTGGGTGCGGCGGCAGTGCCGGCCCTGTTGGCGTCCGTGACGGGTCTGAGCAATGTGGGCATCGTGTGGTTACTGTCCCTCACGGCACCCTCTACCGGGGCGGCTTCGGGGCTTCTACTGGGCGCCATTACGCTGATGCCGGTTGCGGTTTTGGGCGGGGTCTGCCTGGGTATTTTTGCCGCCGGCCTGGGCCTGTACCTATCGGATCCGTACACGGGATCCAATTTTCTGTCGATTATTCTGCCGGTCAGCGCTGGCGTGATTGTGCCGGTGAGCACCTACCCCGGCTGGCTTGCGTGGGTGTGTTCGTGGGTCCCCGGCTCCCGACTGGTGCAGGCTTTAGATACCTCTGGCGATATTGCGGGCGGCACCGCGCCGGATCTGTTCGCGCTCCTGGCGGTAGACACGGCACTGGCGGGACTCTACGCCGCGGCGGGGTTGGGGCTTACGCTCCTCGCCGCCCGCCGCATCCGCGCCGGCGCCCGCGCCTCGCTGCTATAAGGCGCATACCCGAGATAAAAAGAACGAACCTTTTAATCACCCGCTACCCAGGTGCTGCAACCAAGAAAGACCACTTCCATTGACTACCTCTCCCGCCGTGTACACGCTCGAGGCCCTCGGCTTCGACCCCTCCTGGCAGGGCGCGGCAATTCGCGCCGCGTTCACCCTCGACGGTACTCTCGAGGATTTCACCCTCGCCCGCGTCAGCGCCGTGCACCGCACCCGCTGCGAGCTACTGACCTGCGAGCGGGGCGAGCTCGTGAAGCTCTCCGCTCCCCTGCGTCCGGTCGAAAACGACTACGGCGGAGAGGAATACCCCGTCGTGGGTGACTGGGTGCTCGCCCAGCCCATCCCCGGAACCGGCGGTGAAACCCACCCCGCAGAGCATAAGCCCCTCGCGATTCTGCCCCGGCGAAGCTACCTCACCCGCCCCAGCGCCACCCGAGAATCCGCGGATCAGCCCGTCGCCGCCAACGTGGATATGCTCTGCATCGTTGAGCCGTGCTTCCCCGAGCCGTCCATCGGGCGCATTGAACGCTACACCGCCCTGGCGCACGCTTCCGGGGTGCAGGTCGCGCTGATTCTCACCAAGGGTGACCTGGTGACGGCCGAACAGCTCGCCGGCTACGAGGAATCCCTCGCGGGCGGCGTGGATGCGGTGCTCGCCGTCTGCACGGACAACGGCTACGACCCCGCTCCAGCGGCGGAGCTCGTCGCCGGACGCACCGCCGCGTTCCTGGGCCGTAGCGGTGCCGGTAAATCAACCCTGGTCAACACCCTGCTCAACCCCGGAGCCGACCCCCGCGAGGCCAGCTCAGAAAACCGGGTGCAGGCCACCTCCGCGGTCCGAGATGCCGACGGCAAGGGACGCCACACCACCACCAGCCGCCAAATGATTGTTCTGCCCGGTGTGGAAGGCTCAAGCGAAGGAGACTCGACCAACGCAAAATCAGCATCTGGCACGGTGCTGATTGACACCCCGGGCGTGCGAGCGCTCGCCGCCACGAGCGATAGCGCCGCAATTGACGAAACCTTCGAGGACGTCTCCAGCTACGCTTCCGCCTGCCGGTACAGCGACTGCGCCCACGGTTCCGAACCCGGATGCGCGGTGCAGCAGGCCCTCGCCGACGGCACCCTCGACCCCGAACGCTTCGAACGCTACCGCAGGATGATGGCCGAATCCGCGCGCCTGCGCCTGCGCTCCCAGGAACGCGAGTACCGGCAGAGCAACCGCGCCTTCACGAAGGCGAACAAGGCGGGCCGCCGCACCCTCATGTCCATTAAGGGGCGCTCCAACTAGCCGCTGGGCGCGCCCGTTCCGGCGGGGCTTCCACGAGCTGAGCCGGGCGGCTCCGCGCGGACCGCAATACAGTAGCCTCCCTCACTCTTCGATACACTAGAACTAGGCGTGCCCGCAGGCCCCGACACCCCGTCCGCCGAGCGTGCGGCGGGGAACCCGGCGCCTCCGGCACACACCATTCACAAACCCATAACTCAATGAAAGAGGTGGCAGCATGGCTGAACAGAACCTCACCCCGCCCGTACCGAAGAAGGTCGAGCACCGCCGCGAACACCACGGCGACGTCTTCATCGACCCCTACGAATGGCTCCGCGACAAGGAAAGCGAAGAGGTCCTCGACTACCTCAAGGCAGAAGCCGAGTACACCGAAGCCGTCACCGCAGACCAGCAGCCCCTCCGCGAGTCCATCTTCAACGAGATTAAGGACCGCACCCTCCTCGCCGATCTGACCGTTCCGAACCGCATCGGCGACTGGTGGTACTACAGCCGCATGGTGCCCGGCGGCCAGTACCCCGTCTTCTACCGCTACCCCGCCCTCAACGAGGGCGACGAGGTGGTGCGCTACACCCCGCCGACCGTCAAGCCCGGCGAGCCGCTCGAGGGCGAAATCGTCATCCTGGACTGCAACGAGTACGCCAAGGATATGGAGTTCTTCTCCCTCGGCAGCTTCCAGCCCTCCCGCAGCGGCAAGTTGCTGAGCATCTCCGTGGATGAGAAGGGCGACGAACGCTACGAGCAGCGCTTCCTCAACATGGAAACCGGCTCCTTCCTCGAGGACACCATCCCCAACATCACGGCCGGTTCCTTCTTCATCAACCACGCCGAGCAGCTCGTCTACATGGTCCCCGACGACTCCTGGCGCCCCTGGCGCGTGTACGTGCACGACGTCGGCCAGGGCACCGAAGACCACCTGATCTACGAGGAACCGGACAACACCATGTGGCTCGGCGCTGCCATGAGCTCCGACCGTTCCTCCGTGGTCATCACCAGCTCCAACTCCGAGTACACGGAGGTGCGCATCGTACCGACCCGCGAGCCCAAGGGCGAGCCGACCCTGCTCATCCCCAAGAGCGCGGGCATCGAATACTACGCCGAGCCGCTCAACATTGCCGGCGAGCAGCACCTGCTGATTCAGCACGACTACAATGCGCTGAACTCCGAGCTGGTCCTCGCAGACATGCCGCGCGAAGGTGAAAGCCTCGAAGAGTACGCCGCCCGCTGGGTGCCGGTCATCCGCCACAGCGAGCACGTGCGCCTGGAGGGCTTCACCTTCACTGCAACGCACCTGGTCGTCACCGCCCGCGCGGACACGACCACCCGCATCTTCCTCGCACCGCGTGAGCAGCTGCCCATCCAGTGGCGCCGCCGCCGACCCGCGGGCGTGACCTTCATGGAACCGGCCGGTTTCGACGAGGAGCTGTACACCGCATCCGTGCTGCGCGCCGAGAACTACTCCCCCGTGCTGCGCATCGCCTACACCTCGTACCTGACCCCGCGCCGTGTCTACGACTACTTCCCCATGTCGCAGACCCTGCTGTTGCGCCGCGAAACCCCTGTGCTCGGCGGCTACAACCGCGAGGACTACCGCGCTTACCGCGACTGGGCACCGGCGGCGGACGGCACGCTCATCCCGATCTCGGTGATTCACCGCGCCGACCTGGACATGAGCAAGCCGCACCCCGTCATCCAGTACGGTTACGGCTCGTACGAGTCGTCCATGGACCCGATGTTCTCCATCCCGATGCTGTCAATCCTGGACCGCGGCGTCATCTACGTCATCGCGCACATTCGCGGCGGCGGCGAGATGGGACGCTCCTGGTACCAGAACGGCAAGAAGCTCGCGAAGAAGAACACCTTCACCGACTTCGTGGACGTCACCAGCTACATTGCGGCTAAACCCTGGGCGGATGAGGCGCGTATCGGCTGCTACGGCGGTAGCGCGGGCGGCCTGCTCATGGGCGCCGTCGTGAACCTCGCCCCCGAAAAGTACGCTGCCTGCCTGGCTGCCGTGCCGTTCGTGGATGCGCTGACCACCATCCTCGACCCGGAGCTGCCGCTGTCGGCGATGGAGTGGGAAGAGTGGGGCAACCCGATTGAGGACCCGGAAGTGTACGCCTACATGAAGTCGTACACCCCGTACGAGAACATCCGCCCGGTCCGCTACCCGGCGATTGCTGCGGTGACGAGCCTGCACGACACCCGCGTGCTCTACGTGGAACCCGCCAAGTGGATTGCGGCGCTGCGCGAGCAGATTGACCCGTCCTCGCCGGTACCGCTGCTGAAGATTGACATGTCGGGCGGTCACGGTGGTGGTTCGGGCCGGTATACGCGTTGGCGTGAGATCGCGTGGGATTACGCTTTCCTGATGAGCAACCTGGGCATTACCAAGTAGGCTAAGGCGCGCCAACCGCGTATACCCTTCCGCATGCAGATTTGGTGCCTCGCGCGCTCGGAATCTGCATGCTCCAGTGCGTTGGCGCGAGATAGCGTGGGATTACGCGTTCCTGCTGACCAACCTCGGCGTTACTGAGTAACACCCAGCAATAGAGAATGCTCCTTCTATATCTTGAAGATATGGAAGGAGCATTTCTCGTTTAAGTACATTGTGTTGCTGGAGGGACGGTGTTCGTCCTCGTTCCTACAGGGGCACCCGCCCTCGCTTCGCTTCGGGCACCCTGATGTCACTACGGACGACACCGCCCCTCCACGCGACGCGCCAGGCCTAGCCGGAGCACAGGGTAGCTATACCCTCCGGAAGCGACATCAGGGTGCCGCCCCGGGCGCTCTCCGCCGCGAAGCAAGGAAGAGCGGAGCGTCCGGGTGCGGCGGGTGCCCCTGCAGGAGCGGAGGAAGGGTATAGCG
>NZ_KV830882.1:115983-213487 GCF_001836905.1 Rothia sp. HMSC062F03
GCGGAGCGCCCGAGAGGGTGGGTTCCCCTGCAGGAGCGGAGGAAGGGTATAGCATACCCACCCGCCCTGTAGGAACGAGGACGATAACCGCCTTTCCAAACGGAACCGTGCATCCCGCGCAGGACCTGGAATGGGACAAGAGAGCACGAAAGAGGCGCCGCCTCCCACACGGGAGACAGCGCCTCTTTCGTTAGAGCCGGGTCAGCGGAAAAGCTTAGCCTTCCACGCCGCACTCAGCCAGGATCAGCTCACGCACGCGAGCGGCGTCAGCCTGACCGCGGGTAGCCTTCATGACCTGACCGACGATAGCGCCCGCAGCCTGAACCTTGCCGGCACGAATCTTGTCGGCAACGTCGGGCATTGCTGCCAGTGCTTCCTGAACGGCTGCGGTAAGCGCGCCGTCGTCGGAGACCACTGCCAGGCCGCGCGCCTCAACGATTTCGGCGGGGGTACCTTCACCAGCGAGGACGAACTCAAGCACCTGGCGGGCGATCTTGTCGTTGATCTTGCCTTCGGAGATGAGCGCTTCGAGGGCGACCACGGTTGCGGGCTCCACGCCGAGGGCGGTGAGCTCAACCTCAGCCTGCTTTGCGCGGCGGGCGATTTCGCCCATCCACCACTTGCGGGCTGCCGCAGCGGTTGCACCCGCGGCGACGGTCTCTTCGATGACGTCGAGTGCGCCTGCGTTCACCACATCGCGGAACTCCTCATCGGAGTAGCCCCATTCGTTCTTGAGGCGGCGGCGGCGCTCTGCCGGCGGTTCGGGCAGTTCGGCGCGCAGACGCTCAATCCATTCGCTGTTGGTGACGACCGGGACCAGATCCGGCTCCGGGAAGTAGCGGTAGTCGTCGGCGTCGGACTTGGGGCGACCCGAGGAGGTCTCGCGGGTGTCTTCGTGCCAGTGGCGGGTCTCCTGGGTGACCTTCTCGCCGCGTTCAAGGATTGCGGCGTGGCGGCGAATTTCGTAGCGGACGGCGCGTTCGACCGAGCGCAGGGAGTTCACGTTCTTGGTCTCGGAGCGGGTGCCGAACTTCTCTGCGCCCTTGGGCATGAGGGAGACGTTGGCGTCGCAGCGGACGTTACCGCGTTCCATGCGGGCGTCGGAGATGCCGAGGGAGCGCACGATGTCGCGGATGGCGGCAACGTAGGCGCGGGCCAGCTCGGGTGCTCGCTCGCCGGCACCGACGATGGGTCGGGTCACGATTTCGATGAGCGGCACGCCGGCACGGTTGTAGTCGACCAGGGAGAAGGTTGCACCCTGGATGCGGCCGTCGGCACCGCCGACGTGGGTGAGCTTACCGGCGTCCTCCTCCATGTGGGCGCGCTCAATCTCGACGGTGAAGATGGTGCCGTCGTCGAGCTCGACGTCCAGGGAGCCGTTTTCGGCGATGGGGCCGTCGGCCTGGGAGGTCTGGAAGTTCTTCGGCGAGTCCGGGTAGAAGTAGTTCTTACGGGCGAAGTAGGACTTATCCGCGATATCGCAGCCCAGCGCCAGGCCGAGCTTGATGGCGGACTCGACGGCGGTCTTGTTCACCACGGGCAGCGCGCCGGGCAGGCCGAGCGAGACGGGGGTGATGTTGGTGTTGGGCGTATCGCCGAACTCGTTGGGTGCGGAGTCGAACATCTTGGTGTTGGTGTTCAGCTCGACGTGCACCTCGAAGCCGAGGACGGGGTCGTACTTTTCGATGGCTTCTTCGAAGCTGAGGACTTCTTCACTCATTACTTGGTTCCCCCAAAGTCAAAGTCGCGGATCAGGGTTTCGGTGTCGGGCAGGCTCTTGTAGAGCGGTGCGCCCCACTTTGCGGTCAGCAGTTCTTCCAGGGCTGCGCCGACGCGGTAGAGGCGGGCATCCTCGCGGGCGGGTGCGGTGAACTGGATGCCGACGGGCAGGTTGTTCTCCTCGGAGAGGCCGCCGGGCAGGGAGAGCGCCGGGACGCCCGCCAGGTTGACGGGCACGGTGGCGACGTCGCCCAGGTACATGGCCATGGGGTCGCCTTCGGTCTTCTCGCCGAGCTTGAACGCGGTGGAGGGTGCGGTCGGGGAGATCAGCACGTCGCACTTTTCGAAGGCGGCGGCGTAGTCGCGCTGGATGAGGGTGCGCACGCGCAGTGCGGCGCCGTAGTAGGCGTCGTAGTTACCTGCGGACAGTGCGTAGGTGCCGAGGATGATACGGCGCTTCACCTCGTGGCCGAAGCCGGCGGCGCGGGTGGCGGCCATGACGCGTTCGATGGTGACGGGGCCGTCCTCGGGCACGACGCGCAGGCCGTAGCGCACGCCGTCGTAGCGTGCCAGGTTGGAGGACACCTCGGAGGACATAATCATGTAGTAGGCGCTGATGGCCTCGGTGACGGAGGGCAGGGAGACCTCAACAATCTCGGCGCCCGCGGCGCGCAGAGCCTCGACGGATTCGCGGAAGCGCGCGAGCACGCCGGCCTCGAAGCCTTCGCCGTCACCGCCGCCGAGCTCCTTGATGACGCCGACGCACAGGCCGGAGAGGTCACCCTTGCGTGCTGCTTCTGCGCCTGCCTTGGCTTCTTCGGCGAAGTCGCCGGGCGTATCGGGCAGAGAGGTGGAGTCGAGCGGGTCGTGACCTGCGATGGCCTCGTGCAGCATGGCGGTGTCGAGCACGGTGCGTGCGACGGGACCAACCTGGTCGAGGGAGGACGCCATGGCGATGACGCCGTAACGGGAGACGGAGCCGTAGGTGGGCTTGACGCCGACGCTACCGGTCAGCGCTGCGGGCTGGCGGATGGAGCCACCGGTGTCGGTGCCGAGCGCCAGGGGCGCCTGGAACGCGGTGACGGCCGCTGCGGAGCCGCCGCCGGAGCCGCCGGGGGCGCGGTCGAGTGCCCAGGGGTTGCGGACCACGCCGAATGCGGAGTGCTCGTTGGAGGAGCCCATGGCGAATTCGTCGAGGTTGGTCTTGCCGAGGATCGGCATGCGTGCTTCGCGAACCTTGCGGGTGACGGTGCCGTCGTAGGGGCTCATCCAGCCTTCAAGCATGCGGGATGCTGCGGTGGTGGGCTGACCCTTGGTGACGATGAGGTCCTTGACGGCGATGGGCACGCCGGCCAGCGGGGGCAGTTCCTTGCCCGCTGCTCGGTCTGCATCCACTGCTGCCGCGGTGGCGAGTGCTTCTTCGGCGTTGACGTGCAGGAAGGCGTTGAGGCCGCTCTTGCCGTCTGCGCGGTTATCGCTCAGGGGTGCGCCATCGGTGGCGGCGATGCGGTCCAGGTGCGCCTGGGTGAGTTCGACGGAGGTAATCTCGCCGGCGGCCAGCTTGGCGGCGGCTTCGGCGGCGGTGAGCTGAATCAGTTCGTTCACTTGGTGTGTCTCCTCTTAGTCTTCGTCGAGGATTGCCGGCACGCGGAACTTGCCGTCCTGTGCGTCGGGGGCGCCGGAGAGCGCCTCTTCCTGGGTGAGGGTCGGGACGGGTACGTCTTCGCGGAAGACGTTCTCGAGGGGGATCGGGTGGCTGGTCGCGGGGATGTCGGCAGTTGCTTTCTGCGACATGGTCTCAACGGATGCGACGATGATGTCGAGTTCAGACGCCATCGCGGTGAGTTCTTCATCGGTCATCTCAATGAGTGCCAGCGATGCCAGGTGCTTGACCTGTTCAAAGGTGATGGCAGACATGGTTCTCCCGTAGTTTTGTTTTTTGTTTCTTCTCTAGTGTAGTGGAGGTTGGGTTTCTCGTCTCTTCGGGAGGCGTTCTGCCTACCTATCGGTCGGGGTACCGCCCGAGGGGGCGTGCGGCGGCGACCTTCACCGGGTACGTTCGGCTCCGCTACCGGAGGTTAACGCACAACGCCCCGCTCCTTCGGTGAAGGGCGGGGCGTTGTGGTACAGCGTCAGAACGACCGCTTCAGGGGTGAACCTTATGCGGGGATGTTCAGGACCTGGCCGGGGAAGATCAGGTCAACGTTGTAGATGATGTCGGTGTTCGCAGCGGCGATTGCCTGGTAGCCACCTGCAACGCCGAGCTTCGAAGCGATCAGCGAGAGGGAGTCACCGGGAACCACGGTGTAGGTGCCTGCGGCAGCCTTGGGAGCTGCAACGGGTGCGGCTGCGGGAGCCTCAACTGCCGGTGCTGCCGGTGCTGCTGCGGGAGCCTCAACTGCTGCGGGTGCAGCCTGAGCTGCCGGAGCTGCGGGTGCAGCCTGTGCCGCGGGAGCGGTGTAGGTCTGCTGGGTCTGCGACTGTGCAGCCACGGTGGTGGTGGGCTCGGTGTAGGTGGGAGCTGCGCCGGTCTTGCCGTAGAGGCCAAGCTTAGCGGAGCATGCGGGCCATGCGCCCCAGCCCTGGATAGCGAGCAGACGCTCGCCTGCCTCGATCTGCTGTGCACGGGTAGCGTTCGCGGGGGAGCCGGACATGCCGACGCCGTTCCAGGACTGCTGGGTGAACTGCAGACCGCCGTAGAAGCCGTTACCGGTGTTGATGGACCAGTTACCACCGGACTCGCACTGTGCCAGTGCGTCCCAGGTAGCACCGTCTACTGCGTTTGCAGCGGGCATCGACATGGTAGCTGCTGCAACGCCACCGATGGCGAGAGCTGCTGCGGTACGACGAATGGAAGTGTTCTTCATAATGCTCCTTGGGGCCGTCCCCGCTCGTTCCGTCCCCGGAACTCTGGCGCGGCGCCGCTCACCCTTTGATAACGAAGTAGGTTACTCATTTTCTGGCTCTACCATGTGAGCGGCTCTCCATCGATTTCATGTCACCGTGAGCGATTCTGCGCTAGTGCGCGGAATCCGGTGGCACTTCCTCGGTGGGGACGTGCGGTAGAACCGGGCATCGTTTCAAGCATTCCAAGCTTGAAACCACATAAGCGATTCCCTGACGAGAATCTTTCTGGTCTCCAAGATAGCCGAGGTTGTGGCGGTTTCCAACCCCGTTTTAGGTTCACAGCGAACGTCCCGACTTCTCCCAGGGTTCTTTAAGGTAAAGAGTGCAGGAAACATTAATCCCTCGATTGAGCCTCTGGGTTTTCGCCCTGTTTCCCCCGGTATTCCAGGGTTTTCTTGGGGGTTTAGCCGGATGCGCTCCCCCGCCCTCCGCCTCCTTTAATGGGTGCCCGCACCGCCCCAATAGGGGATTCGAACAGCGTGTAAAAAAATTTTAAATATTTCTACGCTCTCGGAGTGTTTTAAGCTCTCCAACCCCCAGAAACTGTGGTAATTACAAGTGCCAAATTTTGGTATTCGGGCCCCGAAGAACACTCTTCGAGGCCCGAATGGCGTACATACATACCTCAAATACCCCGCGACCCACAGTACCGCGGCCCGCGGAGACAGGGGAATACCTCGACGGCTTACGCCTCCGACTCTCCGGAGGTGCTTTCGGAGCCGGACTCAAGCGCCTCCGGGCCGCCCTCGAGCAGGGCGGTGAAGCCCTCCTCATCCAGCACCCGCAGGCCCAGAGCCTCGGCCTTATCCAGCTTCGAGCCGGCGTTCGCGCCGGCCACCACAAAGTGGGTCTTCTTCGAGACCGAGCCGGAGGCCTTGCCGCCTCGAGAAATAATCGCTTCCTTTGCCCCGTCGCGGGTGTAGCCGTTCAGGGTGCCGGTCACGACCACGGTCAGACCCTCCAGGGTGCGCTCCACCGATTCGTCGCGACTGTCCTCCATGCGCACGCCGGCGGCGGCCCAGGAGTCCACGATTTCGGCGTGCCAATCCTCAGCGAACCACTCGATAATCGAGTCCGCAATGGTGGGGCCCACGCCGTCCACCGAGGCCAGACGCTCGCGATCTGCCTCGCGGATCGCCTGCATCGAACCGAACTCGGTCGCAAGCGCACGGGCGGCAGTCGGTCCCACGTGGCGAATCGAGAGGGCAACCAGCACGCGCCACAGCGGCTGCTGCTTAGCCTTCTCCAGCTCGGCGAAGAGGTTCAGCGTATTCTTCGTGGGCTTCGGCTCGGGACGTGCCTTGGTCGGCTTGGTGTAGAAGTAGGGCACGCGCTCCATCTTCCCGGTGCCCACGCCCTTGACCTTCTTCTCACGCTCGATGGTCACCTCGCGCAGGTCCTCGGGGGTCAGGTCGAAGAGATGCGCCTCGGTGGTCAGCGGAGGGGTGTCCGGGGTTGCGGGGCTGGTGAGCGCCTTGGCGGCCTCGAAGCCCAGCGCCTCAATGTCGAAGGCACCGCGGCTTGCCGCGTAGTACACGCGCTCGGTCAGCTGCGCCGGGCAGGAGCGGGGGTTCGTGCAGCGCAGGTCCACGTCGCCCTCCTTGCCGGGGGCCAGCGGCGAACCGCAGGAGGGGCACTCGCTGGGCATGACGAACTCACGTTCGGTGCCGTCGCGCAGGGCGACCACGGGGGCGACGATTTCGGGGATCACGTCGCCTGCCTTGCGCAGCACCACGGTGTCGCCGATGAGCACGCCCTTAGCCTTGACCACGTCCTGGTTGTGCAGGGTGGCCCGCTCCACGGTCGAGCCCGAGACGAATACGGGCTCCATGACGCCGTAGGGGGTCACGCGGCCGGTGCGTCCCACGTCCACGCGGATGTCCAGCAGCTTGGTGTTCACCTCTTCGGGCGGGTACTTGTACGCCACGGCCCAGCGCGGCACGCGAGAGGTGTAGCCCAGCTGCGCCTGGGTCGCGAAGTCGTTGACCTTAATGACGATGCCGTCAATCTCGTGCACGAGGGAGTGGCGTTGCTCGCCGTAGCGGTTGATGAAGTCGAAGATGCCCTCGACCGAATCGGTCAGCTCACTGTAGGGGCTCACGGGCAGGCCCCAGGAGGCGAGCAGGTCGTAGGTCTCAAACTGGGTGGCAATCTCCAGGCCGGTACGCGAACCGATACCGTGCACGTACATGCTCAGCGGGCGCGATGCGGTCACCGCCGGGTCCTTCTGGCGCAGCGAACCTGCCGCTGCGTTACGCGGGTTCGCGAAGGGGTTCTTGCCGGCGGCAATCATGGACTCGTTGAGCTTCTCGAAGTCAGCGGAGGAGATGAACACCTCGCCGCGAATCTCGATTTCTTCGGGGTGGCCCTCGCCGCTCAGCCGCTGCGGGATGCTGGCGATGGTGCGCACGTTGTGGGTGACGTCCTCGCCGGTGGTGCCGTCACCGCGGGTTGCCGCGCGCACGAGGGTGCCGTTGCGGTAAAGCAGGTTCACGGCCAGGCCGTCGATCTTCAGCTCGGTGAGCCAGCGCGGGGCGGCGCCGGTAAGGTTGCGGACGCTCTCCTCGGTCTTGGTCAGCCAGGCGCGCAGCTCCTCGAAGGAGAAGACGTCCTCGAGGGAGTACATGCGTTCCAGGTGGGTGACGGGCGCGAAGGCTTCAATGGCTTCGCCGCCGACCTCCTGGGTGGGCGAGTCGTTGGCGATGATGAGCGGGTGCTCGGCCTCGATGATTTCGAGGCGGCGGTAGAGAGCATCGTACTCGGCGTCGGAGAGGAACGGCGCGTCCTCGTTGTAGTAGGCGCGGCGGGCGGCGCGAATCTTATCGGTCAGCTCCGCGTATTCGGCGCGCAGGGCATCCGTAATCTTCTCGGAGTTTTCGGCGGGGCTCTCTGCTCGAGTCTCGGCGGGTGCGGTGGTGGGGGCGTTGTTCTCAGTCACCCGTCCAGTTTAACGTGTTGGGGCGCGCTCCTCCCCCGCCGCCGTCACGGCGGGTCCTGCTCGGCCGGTTTCCCGCGGGTAGAGTTCACCCCCGCATCCTGCCGGCACTCGAGCGAGTACCCGCTGAAAGCGGGGGTGAATCAGAACTATGGGTTTAGGCCTCGACGGCGTCCGCCACGATGACGGTGATGTTATCGCGGCCGCCCGAGCGTAGCGCCTCGTGCTGCAGCACGTCCGCGGCGTCCTGCGGGTGACGAATCGAGGTGAGCACGCGAGCCATGTACTCGTGCGACAGCTCGCCGGAGAGGCCGTCGGAACAGAGCATCAGGCGGTCGCCGGGGCGTGCGGGCAGAACCCAGAAGTCCGGTTCCCAGTAGTTGCCGGTGCCCAGCGCGCGGGTAATCACGTTGCGGCGCGGGTGGGTTAGCGCCTCCATGGGCGTAATCTGGCCCTCGTCGACCAGGTACTGCACCTCGGAGTGGTCCGTCGTAATCTGCTCCAGCGATGCGGCGCCCTCGGAGCCGGGCAGCTTCTCCATGCTGGAGTGGTGGATGCCGTCGTCCTCGCGCATCAGGCGGTAGGTACGGGAATCGCCGATGTTGAAGACGACCCACAGGTTCTGCCGGCCGATGCGGGTCAGCCACGCACCGGTCACGGTGGTGCCGCCGGAACGCGAGAGAGCTTCCTTGATCTCCTCGTTGGTTTCGCCGAGGATGTCGTGCAGACGGTCGAGTGTCTGCACGATTTCCTTGTTCAGCTCGGCGTTGATGCGGCGGCGACGCTTGACCGGGTCGCTCTCGTCGATGGCGGCGATACGTTCGGTGTAGGCCGCCTGCTCGCTTTCGCTGCGGCCGCCGGGCATCGTGAAGAAAGGCGAGTAGGCGAGCTGACGCACGCACAGGCGTGAGGCGACCTCGCCGGCTTCGTGGCCGCCCATGCCGTCCGCGACCACGCAGAGGGAACCGGCGACGACCATCGAATCTTCGTTGTTTTCTCGATGTGCGCCGCGGTGAGTGGCACCGCCGGTACGTAGTTTCAGTTCAGTCATGAGAGGTTGATCTCCATAGTGTAGTGTGCGCGACGGGTCACCGCCACGGGGTCTACGTTACCAAAGCTTCGGACGTTTCGCGTTCCCTGGGATGTGAGGGTGTAATGATTTCCCACCTGTCGGAGCGTGTTTGCCGTCTCATTATCGGTGAGCACGGTTCCCGGTTCAGCCAGGGAAACCAGGCGCGAGGCCAGGTTTACGCTGGAGCCGTACACATCGCCGCGGTTGGCCAGCACCTCGCCCCAGATGAAGGCGACGCGCACATCCGGCAGCTGCGGATCTGCGCCAATCTTTTCGGAGAGCTGCAGGCTAATCTCGGCTATCGCGTCCGGGGTTTCGGTGAGGAAGAACACCTCGTCGCCGAGAGTCTTAATGATGCGCCCGCCCAGAGGTGCGATGACGTCTAGGCAGCTCTGCTCGAAGTGGTTAATGAGTTGCGAGAGGGCGGCCGCGTCCAGGTTGCGCACCAGGGAGGTGTACGAGACCAAATCCACGAAGCCCACGCCGCGCACGAGCGGCAGGTGGGCGATGCCCGAGCTGGTGGCGCTGTTCTCGCGCAGGCCCAGGCGCAGGATTCCGGCGTACATCTGACGGCGGTAGGCGTAGACGGCCAGGTGCTCGAGCGTCTCGAGGTAGCGGGGGAAATCCAGAAGTAGCTTGCGGCGGGCCTCGTTGTCGTCCACGTCCTCGGTGACCATGATGTTGTGCACCAGGGCCTCAATCTGCCAGGCGACCGTACGATCGGTCAGCTGGCCCTCGGCGCGAACCAGGGACACCACGTACTCCATACGAATCGTGCCCTCGTCATCCAGGGCCCGCAGGTCGGCGAGCATGCGCACATCGGTATCGGTGAAGTAGGGAACATTCGGGGCGATATCGGGGAACCCCATGTTGCGCCAGATGCGGCGGGCCGCTTCCAGCGGAATCCCGGCAAGCTCCGAGGCCTGCGAGGGGGTGTAGCGACTGCCTTCGCCGAGCAGGGACTTTTCGAGGGCGCGCACGCCCTCCTTGGAGCGTTCGTCCCGGTAGATGTTGTTTTGGGCGAGGTTCTGCAGAATCTTGAGGTTGAGCATCTGGGTTTCGGGGCCCATGCTCCCGCCGGAGGAACCCGCCGGAGCGGCGTCGCCCGATTCCCGCGGAGAGGGTTCGGGTCGGTAGTGGTTCGCCGTGCTCATAACCGTTACCGGTCCTTTCTTCTCTGCCGGATGAATAGTTCGTTGTTCTGCCCGGGCTTGCGCAATCCGCCGGAGCATTAAATGCCTGCCGCGCGAGCGCTTCCCGCCGGTTAGGGCGCCTTCCGCCGCGGCGAATCGTGCCCTGCACCCCGCCCGGCGTGTGGTTCCGGGCTCACCTCTACCCCCATGAGAGGGCTCGGTAGTGGAGTATTTCACAGTTAAGGATACTCCAGTCAGCGTTTTTCCGGCGGGGTTCAGCCGAGGGTCTGTCCCACGAGTCCGCTTTGGCGCGGCGAAACGGTGAAGTTTAGATGTAGCCGGCGCGCAGGGGGTAATGCTCGCGGTAGGCCGACTCCAGCTCCGCGTCGAAGCGTTCGGGGGCGGGAACGTAGCGCAGACGGTGGTGCACTCCGCGGCACACCACGTAGACCGAACCGTACCCCAGCCAGGACCCCGGAGCGCTCTCACGCACCCAGCGCTGCCCGAGCGAATCCAGGTAGAGAGACTCGTCGCCCGTGCGGGTCACGAGCCCCCGTCGCACCACCAGGCGGTGCGTGGTGATGAGGTACCCGGTGGTCAGCCAGCGCCACCCGATGCGCAGTGCGCCGATGAAGAAAGCGACCGCCGCAATTGTGCCGACCCACCAGAGGATCGCGGAGGAACGGGCCGTGGATGCGAAGGCCGCCGCCGCGATGCCGAGCAGCAGGCAGGTGAGGCTGGGCAGCAGTGCCCCCGGGTGCTGGCGGGTCGCGACGATGACGTATTCGCCGGGGTTGAGTTGTCCGCGCAGGCGCATGGCACTCCTCGATTGGTGGTGGGTCTGGTGTTGGCGAGTCGGTCGCCGGGGTCTTCTCGTACCTCTAGTGTGCCGGTCGGAAGTCCCCGTAGCTACCGTTGGCCGGGCGCAGGTGCTCAATATCGCCCACCGCGTAGGGGGCGAGCGTGCCGTCCTCGCGACGAATCAGGATGCGTCCCTGCGCATCCATGTCCTCGGCCACGCCGCGCACGACGCTGCCGTCGGGCAGGCTCATGGCCACCTCGGCGCCGAGGGTGGAGCACACGGCGCGGGCCGCATCCAGCAGGCTGGGCGCGCCGGTGAGGGGGTCGGCGGCCTCGGGGTCTCCCCCGGCGCGCAGGAAGGCGCGGTAGCGTCGGGCGAAGGCGACCAGCAGGCGCTCGAGCACCTCGGTTGAGTCGACGGTGCGCCCCGTGCACAAAAGCAGGCTCGTGGCGGTGGGGACCGGGAGCTGCTCGGCGGTCATATTGGTGTTCTGGCCGATGCCCACGATAATGCTGCGCAGCCCCTCGTTGGCTCCGCTTTCGGGTACGAGCTGGGCGAGCACGCCGCAGCCCTTCGCCCCGTTGGCGATAACGTCGTTGGGCCATTTGAGATGGGCCTCGGCGCCGTAGTGCCGCCAGATGTCCACGACGCTCAGCCCGGCCACGAGGGTGAGCCAGTGGTAGCTGTCTTCGGGCAGTTCGCGGGTACCGGGTTCGGTCGAGGCGTGCGGGCGCACCACGATGCTCGTTGCCAGACACGCGCCGGGCGGTGCGGTCCAGGGGCGAGCCAGTCGGCCTCGGCCGTCGCTTTGGTAGAGGGTTGAGAAGACGGAGAGTTCGCCGAGGCTTTCGCGGTCGGCGTCGGTTCCGTTCATGAGCAGTTCGCGGGCCCGGGTGGTGGTGGAGTCCACGCTGTCGAAGAGGTGCACGCTCGCGTAGCCGGCATCCAGGGCGGCGGTGCGGGCGCGGGGTGCATCCAGCACGGTGGTATCCAGCACGGTGGCCGGAGTCCGTTCGCTCTCGTTGCTTTCGGTCATGTTCTCCCCCGGTTTGTTCTGGTTTTTGGTTTGTTCTGGTTTTCGTGCTTCGCGCGGCACCCGTCGGCACGTTGCGGCCCGTTCGGTTCTGCCCAAACGGTGCGGGTTCTCACGATATCATCAAGCGGCCGTCCACCGCGCCCCTTCCCTCGCTTTCTTTGCGCGCCCGCTGTTCCCGGCGGCGACGAGACGGTACATTAGACAGTGCGGGTGTGTAATGCACCGAAGCAGATGCGGGTCCACCCCGCTCACCCCGAGTTTTAGCCCGAAGGAAGTCCCCATGGCTCACTACGCAATTACCTACGTTTACGCCGCACCCGAGGAGCAGGCCAAGTACCGTCCGGCTCACCGCGAGTACCTGGCCTCTCAGATTGAGGCCGGCAACCTGATCGTTTCCGGCCCCCTGCTCGACGGCGAGGTCGCGACCGGCGCCCTGCTGATTGCGAAGGTCGATTCCGTTGAGGACGCCGAGAAGATTGTGGCTAACGACCCCATGAACGTCGGCGGCGCCGTGGTTTCGCACACCGTGACCGCCTGGAACCCCGTGTTGGGCACCATCTAGTCGTTTTCCGTCGTCGATACGGACGCTTCCCCTCCCGCGGCTCATAAGGGCCCGTGCGGAGGGGATTTCTGCGTGCACGCGAGTGTATCTAACGATGGGATGTGCGCTCTTCGTCTGGCATGTGTGCCCCAGTTCGCACTATAGTTTAAGGATATGCACTGTTATGTCCGTCCCGTCGTCGGGGAGGGCAAACATCCATCACCGCAACCACTGGCTCCCGTCGCGTCGGGTAGGAGCAGGAACGAGGAATAATGTCCGAGAACCTCCAGCAGGAATACGATCTGAGCACCACCGCCGGTAAGCTCGCCGATTTTTACGCGCGCCGCGAGCGTAGCTACGTGCCCAGCGGTGAGGCAGCCATCGAAAAGCAGCATGCCCGTGGTAAGAACACCGCCCGCGAGCGCATCGAAATGCTCCTGGACGAGGGCTCTTTCGTTGAGTTCGACGCCCTGGCGCGCCACCGCACCACGGCCTTCGGCATGGAGTCGAAGAAGCCTCTCGGCGACGGCCTGGTCTCCGGCTACGGCACGGTGGATGGCCGCCTGGTCGCCGTGTACTCTCAGGATTTCACCGTGTACGGCGGTTCCCTCTCGCAGGTCAACGGCGAGAAGATCGTGAAGGTGCAGAAGTTT
Organism: Rothia sp. HMSC062F03; assembly: GCF_001836905.1. Taxonomy (NCBI): domain Bacteria; kingdom Bacillati; phylum Actinomycetota; class Actinomycetes; order Micrococcales; family Micrococcaceae; genus Rothia; species Rothia sp. HMSC062F03. The sequence continues at coordinate 128,782 of NZ_KV830882.1, forward strand.
GCGCTGAAGAACGGCTGCCCCGTCATCGGCATTAACGACGGTGGCGGCGCCCGCATCCAGGAGGGTGTGGCATCGCTGGCGATGTTCGCCGATATCTTCCGTATGAACGTGCGCGCCTCCGGCGTGATCCCGCAGATTTCGGTCATTATGGGCCCGTGCGCCGGCGGTGCGGCGTACTCCCCCGCCCTGACCGACTACATCGTCATGGTGGATAAGACCTCCCACATGTTCATCACCGGCCCGGACGTCATCAAGACCGTGACCGGCGAGGACGTGGACATGGAGACCCTGGGTGGCGCGCGTCAGCACAATTCCGTGACCGGCACCAGCACCTACCTGGCCGAGGATGAGGACGACGCCTTCGACTTCGTGCGCGAGCTGCTGGAGTTCCTGCCCTCGAATAACCTCACGGAGTCCCTGCCGCTTGAGCACGATCAGGATCCCGAGGTGACCGTGGACGACCTGGATCTGGATACCCTGATTCCGGATTCGGCCAACCAGCCCTACGATATGCGCGAGGTTATCGAGTCGGTCGTGGACGACGGCCACTTCCTCGAGATGCAGGCGCTGTACGCCCCGAACGTGATGATTGGTTACGCCCGCGTTGAGGGCCGCACGGTCGGTATCGTCGCCAACCAGCCGATGCAGTTCGCCGGCTGCCTGGACATTTCGGCTTCCGAGAAGGCCGCCCGCTTCGTGCGCAATTGCGATGCCTTCAACATTCCGATTCTGACCTTCGTGGATGTGCCCGGCTTCCTGCCCGGCACCGATCAGGAGTTCAACGGCATTATTCGCCGCGGCGCGAAGCTGCTCTACGCCTACGCGGAGGCGACCGTTCCGCTGGTCACCGTCATTACCCGCAAGGCCTACGGTGGCGCGTACATCGTGATGGGTTCGAAGAAGCTGGGCGCCGACATCAACCTGGCCTGGCCCACCGCCCAGATTGGTGTGATGGGTGCGCAGGGCGCCGTTAACATCCTGTACCGCCGCGAGCTGGCTGCGCTGGCCGCCGAGGGCGGTGACATTGAGGCACGCCGCGCCGAGCTGATCGCCAAGTACGAGGAGGAGCTGCTGAACCCTTACCAGGCGGCTGAGCTCGGTTACATCGACGAGGTGATCGCCCCGAGCGAGACTCGCGTGCGCATCATCTCCTCGCTGCGCGCCCTGCACGATAAGCGTGCGGCCACCCCCGCGAAGAAGCACGGCAACATCCCGCTGTAAACCTCGCGACAATAGCGTTTCTACTCCCATGTATTGGGGTGCCGCCCGCGCCCCGTACCGCACGGTTCGCTCCCTCCGAAACCAGGAGGGTCGAACCGTGCGGGTTCTTAGGTTCTAAGGAGGCGTGCCGATGGCAGGCTACAATCCGCTGAGTTACTTCTCGTTCGGCAAGAAGAAGGATGCGACGAGCACCTCGGCGACCCCCGCCCTGTCGGGTCGAGGCCGCGAGGGCGCGCACGCTTCCTCGCGCGGCGCGTCCCGGGCACATTCCGAGGCGGTCGCCCCTTCGCCCCGCGGTCGGGCTGAGGCGCATCACGAGGAGGCCGAGGAGCACGAGCCGTTCCTGAAGGTCACGAAGGGCAACCCGACCGAGGAGGAGCTCGCGGCTCTGACCGCCGTGGTGGCCGCGATGCAGGCGAACGCCGCGCACCAGGAGCAGAACACGCTGGTGGGTGCGGCTTCGCGCATCTTGAACCGTCGTCAGCGTCTGGGCGCCTCGTTGCGTCCGGGCCCCGGTTCGTGGAGGCGCGCGCGCCCCATGTAGGCTCTCTCTCCGATTTAGATTGGTTCCCGCCGATTGTCGAAAGACACAGCGGGAATCATTTATTTTCGGGCTTCTTTATCGAAGTAGCACCGTATTCACCGCAAAATACAGATAACCGAACGGTTCCGTCATAATTCACCCGGATAGGGCATAATGATGCGCTTTAGTGATACAATATACGCACAATCATAATAGTGTTGATATACGACAGGGAACGTGTCTAAAAAATGACTAAAAATCACAAGCCCCCTCCGGATGTCTACATCACACTTCTCCTGCCGACGCTCCGGCGCCTGTCGAAAACCTCACCTCGCACAGCCGCCTATATTTGTGAACAGCTACGACAGCAGACAAAGGCCCTCGGCTCGCGGAAGGATCTTCCGGACCTCGAATCCACCGATTTTGCGGCTGCGGTGCATACCACCCTTAAGATCTTGGTGGCGTTGCGTTACGCCCAGCTCATGCCCCGGCTTACCCCGTGGGAGAAGCGCAAGTACCTCCTCACTCCCCTGGGTGCGGAGCTCACCTGCACCCCGCATCTGCGCGGCACCGTGCCGCCGCGCGTGGTCAAGCAGGTTCAGTCGCTGTGCGCGCAAAACCTGACCGCCAAGAGCGCCAAAAAGCTTAAGAAACAGGCCAATGCCCTCCTTCAGGAGGCGCAGACGCGGCGCTCGCTCTTCTCTCATTCCTCCGAGGATTCGGGGCTGGATGCGTTCCTCCCGGCAGAGGCTGAAAGCGTGCAGGAGCAACTCGCCGCGGCCGGCACCCCCGGAGAGGCGGGCTTCGGTGACGGGGCACCGCAGGGCACTCCCCTCGACGTGATACTCAAGGCCAGCGAATCGCCGATTATGCACGCCCAGGCTGAATTTGCCGAGCATTTTACGCGGGATTTAATTCAGCATATTTACGCCGTTACCCCGGAATATTTTGAGCATATTGTGGCCGATATTTTCACGGCCCTCGGCTTTATCACCGAGGTGACCGGCGGCGTGGATGATAAGGGCGTCGACGTTATTGCCCGCTATTCCGACGGTCTCGATTTCGCTCCCATTTACATTCAGGTTAAGCACTATTGCGGAACCATGAAGGTCACCCCCAATGAGATTCAGAAGCTGGCCGGGGCGGTTCTTCTGCACGACGGTCTGCAGGGGGTGCTCGTGACCTGCGGTTCGTTCGCCCAGCCGGTTCCCGAGTACCTGCAGGGTCTTCCGGGCGCGCGCAATATTGCGCTGGTCGATCAGCACAAGCTGGTGGAGCTCATGATTCGCCATCGCGTGGGTGTGCGCGAGGGCGAGGGCGAATGTGGCTACACAATTGACGAAGAGTACTTCGAGAAGGGCATAGAGCCCTAACCTACCCCGTGCTGGTGGCGCAGCTACCGCGGCCGCTCGCACGGGGATTTACGCCTGCGACACGAGCCTGCGATATACGTATGTATATTCGCCGGATATTTGCCGGCCACGATATGCGCTGCGGCAAATTCTTTCGGCCCCCATTTCCCCGCGGCGCCCGTTGATGTCTCGGTAGATTTCCAGGTATTTCTCGTCATTAATTCCGGCACCTATCTTCCGCATATTTTCTTCCGCGTATTTCTCGGCCTACCCCGAAATGGGGAGCGCCGCCTTGTACGGCTAGAATAAAGAATGTTATGCGACGCATATTCCTCGCGTTCTCAGAGCAGAGGACAGCTCCGGGTTAGAGAGATGAGCCCTGCATATTCACTCGGGGGCCGCCCTTACTCGGCCCGAGCGTCGTTCGCGGCGCGTCGCACCACCATAAATTCATACATTTAAATCACGATAAGGAATCCCCCAGTGGCTTTTGTGAATAAAACGATGCTTCACCTCGACCACTCCGACCTGCGACAGCTGCAGGAACAGACTTCCTGGGAGGCGCTGCCCGAGCAGGCTCACGCCCTCAGCCTCGCGGCCGTCTTCTCGCTTCTGCACCACTTCGAGCGCGCATCCGAGCGGGGCGAGAAGGTTTTCTTCCCCGATACGTACACCCCGGTCGGCGTGGATCTGGGCTTCACCATGACTCAGCGTTTTATCGCCGTCGATGACACTGTGCTCTTCCGCGAGGCCGTCAATAAACTCATCACCGCCCTCGTCAACAGCGACTACCTGGAGGTTTCCCTCAGCCAGCTGCACCCCGGCAACCTGAACTACGCGCTCAGCGAGGCCGGGCGCGAGCTACTCGCCGCCCCCAAGGAGAGCCAGGCCCGCGACCTCGCGAAGATTCTGCCCCTGCAGACCGGCGTCTACCTGTACTACCTGCAGCGCTTCTACCCCGAGCTGCTCTCACACCTGACGGTCCGCGAGCTGCTGCCGATCGTGCTGAGCGTCACCCCCTCCTACCCCGCGGCCGCCCCCGTTAAGATTCGCGAACTGGTGCTGCGCGAGTGCGGTTTCGTGCAGGGCTGGTACGGCCTGTCCTACCTGGAGCAGCGCATCGTCGAGCCCGCCATCGCCCGGGCGCTGAGCCTGCTGACCCGCGCCGGATACCTGCGCACGAAGACCATCCACGAGCACACCGATTCGCCGGTGACCCTGTACTCGCTCTCGCCCGAGGCGAAGGAACTCGTGGCACGCTACCCCGAGCAGGCGGTACCCGCCGCCGAGCTGTCCTCGGTGCTGAAGGAGGTTCCCGAGGACGATGCCGCCGCCGTAACCGCAGAGGATATTCTCGCGACCGAGAAGCTGCTGGTGCACATGGGCGCCCTGCTCTTCGGCGTGCTCAACGATGGCGGCGCGGACGTCGAGCTGAGCCTGCCCAGCCTGGAGCAGGTCTTTGAGCGGGACGAACGTCTCAAGGCCGCCGCGGAGAACCCCTACTTCCAGCGGATTGAGGCGCAGGACTACCTCTACGACGTGCTGACCGCGCACCGTTACCTCTCCGAGCGCGACACCGTGTACTCGCTGGGACCGGATTTTGCCCCCGCGCTCGCGCAGGCTCAGGAGCCGAAGGTTGAACGTCTGGTAACCGCGGCCCTGCTTGACCCCGCCGCGGTGGACGCGCTGCCCTACCCGCACCAGTTGCTCTACCCGATCCTGAAGATTGTGAGCGAGAGCCCGCGCATCTCGTACTACGACGTGTACGACGAGCTGAAGGCTTCCCTCAACATCCCCTACCTGCAGGGGGAAATCGCGCCGCACCGCTACAAGCTGACCCCGCGCCTGCGCAACCGCTTCTCGGTGGCCATGCACGTGCTCAAGGGTGAGCGGCTCTTGAACGCCCTGCGCGAGGGCACGGGCCGCACCTCCCGCAAGAACCCGGAACGCTACGAGCTGAGCGAGTCGGGTCGCGAGCTGCTGGAGCGCTTCCCCGAGGGCGCCCCGGAGGCGGTGACCGCCCGCATGGCGCCCCTGCCGCCGCAATCGCTCAAGCACAAGCTGCCGCAGGATATTGCCGAGGAGCTTGCCGCCCGCGAGCAGGCGGTGCAGGCAGCCAAGGAGGCGCGCGCCGCCGAGCGTCAGGCCCGCCTGGCCGCTCGTGAGCAGTCGCATCGTGCCGAGCCGGTGCCGGGCGCATCCCCCGCGATGCTGGCCCGCCCGGGTGCCGCCGCGCCCGCTACCCCCTCGGCCTCGGAGACCCCCGCGGTACCCGCCTCGGTTCCGGCCCCCGCACAAGCAACGGCCCCCGCCGTTTCCGAGGCACCCGCCGCGACCGTGAGCGTCGAGCCCTCCGCAGCCCTTGAGGTCGCCGCATCCCAGGTGCGTGAGGCTCTCAAGCGCTACCGCGCGGTCTTCCGCCGCGAGGCCCTGGTCCCGGCGCTGGCGGGCGTGAGCGACGAGCGGTTCCGCCGCATCGGGTTCGATCTGTTCCTCATGCGCGGCTACAGCGTTGAGCCGTTGGATGCTCAGGGCGTGGACGGCGTGGCGACCCCCGCCAGCGGCGATGCAGAACGCGCGTTCTACATTCGGGCCCTACGTCTGGATTCCGGAACAGTTTCCCCGCGGGAGGTCACCCAATTCTTCCTGGCCGTACACGCCCGAGGCGGTCAGCTCGGCACCTTCATCACGAACACCGCGTTCAGCGATGAGGCCTACGACGAGTTCATCCGCTGCTCGACCAAGTACCCGCAGATTCTGGTGGATCTGGTTTCGGGTAATGAGCTTCAGGATCGCCTGATCGCGCACCGCCTGGGCGTGGCCGAAGGAACCGGCGGCCTGCTCGAGCTGAAGGGCGAGTACTTCACGAGCTAACGGCTCGCGGGGGCCGGGCGGGGCCGGGAGGTCCGCAGCCGACGCACGAGCCGCTGTCGAGGGGCCCGTGCACACGAGAATCATCCGTGTGCGCGGGCCCCGTGCTCTCCCGGTGCCCTCACCCGGTCTGCCCCGTGGCGATGTGTAATAATACCGCCACAAGAGGGGCATATCGTGGCAGAAGGCACACTGCTGGGTTAGGATATGAACATGAGCACCTACCAGGAACTTCCGAGCATTTACCGCGTGAAGCGCCAGTTGAGCGACGTCGATCAGCTGGCCAACGATTACTTCGAAAAGGTCCTCGACCTTAACCCCGTGCTGGCTACAGAGCTGGGCCGCAAGGGCGTCGAACCCCTCTCCCCCGATTACTCCCCCGCCGGTGAGAAGGCGCTACACCGCCTGGCCAAGAAAACCCTCAAGAAGATTGACAGCGTTCTGCCCATCGACGACGTCGACCTGGTCACCTTGGACGCCCTTCAGGAGCGCTTGAGCCTGTACCGTGCCCAGCGCAAGGCGGGCTTCGGCTATTGGCAGCTCAACAACATCACCTCTGTTCCGCAGGAGGTGCGCTCCGTCTTCGACCTCATGAAGCGCAACTCCCGCGAGGACTGGGAGCACATTATCGGCCGCATGCACCGCGTACCCGAGGCGCTGGACGGGCTCGTGCTGAGCCTCGAGACGGCCCGTGCGGACGGCAAAATTTCCCCGCGCCGCCAGGTGGACATCGTCATCGAGCAGACCGCCGCGTACTACGCGCCCGGCGGTTTCTTTGACGAGCTGGCCGCCGAGGTTGCCGCCGCCGAGCCCGAGCTGGCCGAGGCCGCCGCAGAGGGTGCCGAGCGCGCCAAGGACGGCTACCGCCACCTCAATGACTACCTCGTGACGGTTCTGCAGCCCGCCGCACCCGCCCGCGATGCGGTGGGCCGCGAGGCGTACAGTCTGCACTCGCGCTCCTTCCTGGGCACCACCGTCGACCTGGACGAAACCTACGTCTGGGGCGTGAAGGAGCTGGAGAGCATCATCGCCCGTCAGCGCGAAGTGGCCGAAGAGATTGAACCCGGCGCCAGCATCGAGCGCGCCAAGCAGCTGCTCGACGAAGACCCGAACCGACAGCTGAACGGCACCGATGAGCTGAAGGCGTGGATGCAGAAGCTCGCCGATGCGGCGGTGGAGGACCTCTCCGCCGAGCACTTCGCGATTGGCGGCCCCATGCGCCGCATCGAGTGCTGCATCGCGCCCACCCACGAGGGCGGCATCTACTACACCGGCCCCTCCCCCGACTTCTCGCGTCCCGGCCGCATGTGGTGGTCCGTGCCCGAGGGCGAGGACCGGTTCACGACCTGGCGCGAAACCTCCACCGTGTACCACGAGGGCGTTCCGGGGCACCACCTGCAGATTTCCATCGCCACGGCGTTGGCCGGCACCATGAACTCCTGGCGTACCAATATGCTGTGGGTTTCGGGTCACGGCGAGGGCTGGGCCCTGTACGCCGAGCGACTCATGGAGGAGCTGGGCTACCTGAAGGATCCGGGCGACCGCATGGGCATGCTGAACGCCCAGCGGATGCGCGCGGCCCGCGTGGTCTTCGACATCGGCGTTCACTGCGAGCTGCCGGTGCCCGATGAGTGGACCGAGCGCCTCGGCGTTGAGCCCGGCACGATCTGGACCTCCGAGCTGGGCTACGAATTCCTGAAGCAGAACCTGGACGATTCCGAGGGTCAGGTGCGCTTCGAGTTCCTGCGCTACCTGGGCTGGCCGGGCCAGGCCCCCAGCTACAAGATTGGTGAGCGCCTGTGGCTGCAGCTGCGCGAGCAGGCCCTGGCCCGCGGCGAGGATATGCGCCAGTTCCACACTCGAGCCCTGATGCTCGGCTCGGTGGGTCTGGACACCCTGCGTCGTGCGCTCACCGACGAGATGATGCTTCCGCTCGAGGCCGAAGACGACGATGACGACGACTAGGCCGTAGCGCCGCGTCGGTTTTTCGTCACGGTCCCGCCGCAACGGCTGGCTTAACGCCGAAGGCCCCCGCCTCAGCTAGTGAGGTGGGGGCCTTCGGCGTTAGCGGGCTCGGCGGTTCAGCCTAGGCCGAGCCCGGCGTGCGTGCCTAGTAGCCGAAGTTTGCCGTGCCGGGATCCTGCGTGGCGGAGCCTAGCGAGCCGGGGGCGTTCAGGTCAACCAGGTGCGGCGCGAAGCGGCACCAGTAGTCGGTCAGCGCGCCGTTGGATTCGCGGATGCCCACGCCCACGCAGCGTCCGCCGACGACCCACACACCCAGAACGGGGTGGCTCACCGGCTGGATGATGCCCTCGTAGCGGGGTGCCGGGATGTACTCCTGGTAGACGAACTCGCTCTCGGGGGCGGTGGAGAAGAAGTCGTCCTCCTCCGGCTTGACGAAGACGTTGTAGTCGGGGGCGTAAATCTCCACGCCGTCGCCCTCGCGCCCGAAGATGGGCTTGCGAACCCAGTTGCGCAGGTCGCCGCGATGCCCGGCGTAGGTGGGTACCAGGTTCGGGTGGCCCGGGTACTTATCCCAGAGAGCGGCCAGCAGCAGCTTATTGGACAGGAACATCTTCCAGGCGGGCTCGATCCAGCGCTGCACCGCGCCGTGGTAGGCGAAGAGCAGCTGGTCGTAGCCCGAGTCGCTGTCGGTGGCCAGGTCCTCCCAGGGGTAGAGCTTGAAGAGGTTGCTGATGGGCCGGCCCTCGGCGTCCTTCCAGCTCTTGGTCGGCTCGTCAAAGATAATCTCGTCGATGGGCACGAGGATGGTTTCGATGCCGGCCTGCTGGGCGGCGTAGGCGATGAGCCACAGGTTGTTGTAGTCTTCCCGGTTCTCGTCGATGTCCTCGGGCACGTGGGCCAGGTGCAGGACGGGGCGCTGGCCGCTCGTGAGCTCGGGCGCAAAAATCTGTCGCCAGCGGTCCACGAAGGCCTCGCCGATTTCGCCCCAGTGCGCGTAGCCCTGCATGTCGAGGCGCTGATCCTTGGCCCAGGTCTTCTGGCAGACGGCCGCCTCCACAATACCGGTGGGGGTGTCGGCGTTGTACTCCAGCAGCTTGAGGGGTTCGCCGGGCACGCCGGAGTAGATGAAGTCGAAGCGTCCGTAGAAGTCGGGGTCGCGGCGGTTCCAGGACTCGACGGCCAGGTTGAACGCGCCGTGCGGCAGGCCCAGGGTACCAAAGGCTCCGGAGGCCAGGTAGTCCACGGCGCTCAGGCACATGCGGTGCATTTCTTCGGCCTGGGCGCGGACGGAATTCATCTCCTCCGGGCTGAAGATGTAGGCTGCGTACTCGTTCCAGTAGTGGTCGGGGTCGTCGGGGCCGTCCACGCTGTAGGTGAGGCCTTCTTCGACGATGACCTTCTCCCACTCGGGGCGGCCCAGGGGGAATTCTTCACGGCGCATAGTGGTTTCCTTGCCGGTAGCGGGGGTGATGTACGGGTGCGGATGCGGGAGGGCTTAGCCGCCGGAGCGGCCGCCGCCGGACTTGGAGCCGCCGCCGAAGCCGCCCTTGCTGCCGCTGGACTTGCTACCCGACTTGTTCGAGCTGGACGAACCCGACTTGCTACCCGACTTGTTGCTGGAGCTGGTGCCCGACTTAGAGGAGTTGGAGGAGCCGGAGGAGCCAGAATTGCTACCGCTACTGCCGTTGCGGCGGGAGTTCGAGACGGTGCCGGTCGTGTTATCGCGCACCGAGGAGGTCTTGCCGGTGTTCTTGGTCGAGGTTTCCTTACCCGACGAAATCGTCGAGGACTTCTTGGCGCTGCGGTAGGAGTCCTCGAATCCGCCGCCGCTCGAGGGCACGCCGCTGTACACCGTGCCGTTCGAGGGACGGGTCGTGGAGCCGCCCGAGAGCTTCTCGCCCACGCGCGGAATGTAGTTGCTCGACGCTCCGTTCGAGTTGGCGGCGCTCTGACGGCCCAGGTAGTACCACAGGAAGGCGTTGGAGCCGCTGTGGTGGGTCGTGGTGGAGGAGTTCGAGGTGCCCGAAGAACCGGAAGAACCGGAAGAGCCCGAGGAACCCGAAGAGCTCGAGGAGTTCGAGGAATCCGAGCTGGCCGACTCCGAGGGGCTGGCGGTCGTTTCTTGCGCACCTGCCTTCTCACATTCGGAGTCGTCCACGCGCTGACCGGTCGTGGCGTCCTGGCAGACGCGGGCGTACTCATCGCCGGTGGCGAGGAAGGCGTTCTCTTCCTGATGCATGCTGTTGTAGGCGAAGATGCCGCCACCGATGAGCAGCACGCCGGCGCCGGCCACCGCGATCATCTTGGTCACGCCGGGGCGGGTGGCGCCCAGATTCACGGCGTTCTGCGAGGTGGAGCGGGCGGCGCGGCTCGCGAAATTGGCAATGGAGTTAAGGGGGCCTCGCGAGGTCTTGGGCTGATCAACCCGGTGGGTTCCGCCCGGGCGTTGGGGTGCAGAACTCATGCATCTCTCCTTGAAGGTGTCGTGCGGGGGCGTTCTCGCCGGATGCGCGGCCGGCCGGTGAGTACCTGCCGAGGACGGCCTCGGAGGGGGACCACCGGGCCGTTGCACGGGCCGGAAGAGCGAAAACGGCGCTGGTCCGGGGCCTATCCCGGACGCACATCCAGCATAGCAAGGGAGTCTGGGAGTCACCTTAGTTCGGGGAGCCGTCTCACGAGGTTTCACGCGTTGTGCCGGTCTCGTTATGCCCGCGTTCCATTCGAGTTTGCCTGTTGTTTGCTTTTCGGCGTTCCGAAGGCTTCGCAGCCTCGTTCGCGTGGCTTACTCTCGCACCGCCGCACGCCCCGAGCCGCCTCGGGGTTCCGCGCCCGGCGCCGCTGCGGCGGCCCACAATCCGCTGCGTAGAAAACCGCCATACAGAAATCCGCATCAAGTCACGCTTCGTCACGAACGGCCCTTGTGGGGCTCGAATGAAACACTTCTTCATAAGAATTTGCCTCCCGCCGCACCTCGGGGGCAAAGTATCCCTCATGTCCACATCTCATGCATCATCGTCGTCCCGCCGCCTGCCGGCGTGGGCTACCTCATTCGGTAACCAGATTATTGCTTCGCTCATCCTCGGCGTGCTGCTGGGAGCGCTTGCACTCGCCCTCGGCGGCGACGCCAAGAGCAACCCCAACTGGCTCATGACCACGCTGGATACCATCGGTTCCTCCTACGTGACCCTGCTGAAGGCCGCCGTGATTCCGCTGGTCTTTACCGCAGTCGTCGCCTCCATCTCTAACCTCGCGCAGGTGACCAACGCGGCCCGTCTGGCGGTCAACACCCTCATTTGGTTCGCCATCACCGCGTTCTTCGCGGTGTCCATCGGCATCATCCTCGGCCTGGTGGTGCAGCCCGGCGTGGGTGCGCAGGTGCAGGGTAAACCCTACACCGGTTCCACCGGTTCGTGGACCGCGTTCCTGACCGGCCTGATTCCGGTGAACTTCCTGGGCCTGGGCGTGAGCGCTAAGGCCGGCGACTCCGGCATCACCGCCTCCGCTTCCTTTAACGTGCTGCAGATTCTCGTGATTTCTGGTGCGGTCGGCATCGCCGCCCTGAAGGTGGGCGAAGCCGCCAAGCCCTTCATCGACGTGGTGAAGAGCGCCCTGGCCATCATCCAGAAGATTCTGTGGTGGATTATTCGCCTGGCCCCGCTGGGCACCGTGGGCCTGATTGCGAAGGCCGTCTTCGCCTACGGCTGGGGCTCGATGGGCTCGCTGGCCAAGTTCATCATTGCGCTGTACGTGGGTCTGCTTCTGGTGTTCCTCGTGGTCTACCCGCTAATTGCTCGCGCCAACGGCCTGTCGGTGCGACAGTACTTCTCCGGCGTGTGGCCCGCGGTTCAGATGGGCTTCGTCTCGCGCTCCTCGATGGGTACCATGCCCGTCACCCAGACCGTGGCGGAGCGTAACCTGGGCGTGCCCCGCGCCTACGCCTCCTTCGCGGTGCCGCTGGGTGCGACCACCAAGATGGACGGATGCGCCTCGGTCTACCCGGCCCTGGCCGCCATCTTCGTGGCTCAGTTCTACGGCATCCACCTGGACTTCACCCAGTACCTGCTGATTGTGCTGGTCTCGGTGCTGGGATCCGCCGCAACCGCGGGCACCACCGGCGCGATTGTGATGCTGACCCTGACCCTGTCGACCCTGGGTCTGCCCCTGGACGGTGTGGGGCTGCTCATGGCTATCGACCCGATCATCGACATGGGCCGTACCGCCCTGAACGTCGCCGGTCAGGCTCTGGTTCCGGCGGTGGTGGCGCGCCGCGAGGGAATCCTGGACGAGACCCTCTACAACGCTCCCCGCTCCGAGGGTGGCTTCGTGCCGGAGGCGCTGTACGAGGAGCAGGTGGCCGACGAGCCGAAGCGCCTGCAGGTGGCCGAGACTCGCTAGGCCCGCTAGGTCGGCCAAGTCGGGTGCTCCCGCAGCTCCGCGCGGACGGTTTTGAGGCCGCCGGCACGCTAAGCGACCGTCACCATGTTTACGGCGTCATGTTTACGGCGTATCTCGCTCCCCGCGGTTGCGGGGATTGGGATACGCCGTTTGCGTACCCGCCGGGGGTGCCGCACGAATCGCAGGCCTAGACAGCAAGCCCATAATTGCAAACCTAGCCCGCGGCCTGTACTCGGCCTATCGCGGTCCGTTCGCGCGCTACCTGTACGCCCATCGCGAGCGCGGCGAGCTTCAAGGTGCACGTGAGGGTAAACTTCCCGCTCCCGGCCTTAAAATAGAGAGCATGACTGCAGTAGACCCCTCCCCCGTCTCTTCCGCCGAGGCTGCGCCGGCACGATTGGTGCTCGCCTCTGCATCCCCCGCGCGCCGCAAGCTCCTGGAGGATTCCCGCATCGCCTTTACGGTGCGCATCTCCTCGGTTGATGAGGACGCCGCGCTCGCCGCCGCCAACGAGCGGGCACGAGCCGAAGGACGCGAGGGGCTCAGCCCGGCCGAGACCGCTTCCCTCCTGGCGAGTCTCAAGGCCCGCGCGGTTGCCGCTCAGCTGGCCGCCGAGGGCGTGCGCGATGCCCTGGTGCTGGGCTGCGATTCCGTCTTCGAGTTCGAGGGTCGGGCCTACGGCAAGCCGCACACCGCAGAGAACGCCCGCGAACGCATCACCGCCATGAGCGGGCACCACGGCACGCTCCACACGGGTCACGCGCTCGTGGATCTGCGGGAGTTCGACCCCGAGAAGCATGCGGAGGCGCCCGCCGTTGCCGAGCTGCGTAGCGCCGTCGTGCACTTCGATGAGCTGAGCCCCGCCGAGGTCGAAGCGTACATCGCCACGGGCGAGCCGCTGTGGGTGGCGGGCTCCTTCACCCTGGACGGCTACGGTTCGGCGTTTATCCGCGGTATCGAGGGCGAGTTCCACACGGTGGTTGGTCTGTCCATCCACGCCCTGCGCGAGCTGCTGCGCCGCCGCGACGTGGCCGTCACGGACCTGTGGCTACCGCCCGAGGACTAACCCAGCGGACCAGTCCCGAGGACAAAACACCCGCGCGGACGCGCACGCCGGACCGCGCCCCGCACCTCCAACACACGTATTTGAACACTAATCGATATCATGGAACAGTACGATGCGCGATACATTCGCCATTCTTGCCGTTTCTCGATATGCTTTCGGCAGGAGATAAAGGAGAGCTTTAAGTGACTCAGAACCAGGCAGAAGCCGCCAAAAAATTTACCGCGGTCCCCGGCCGACACACCGGCCCGGTCAGCAAGATTCTCATTGCCAACCGCGGCGAAATCGCCGTCCGCGTGATTCGCGCGGCCCGCGACGAGGGCCTGCAGACCGTCGCCGTCTACGCTGATCCCGACCGCGACTCCCTGCACGTGAAGCTGGCCGATGAGGCGTACGCCCTGGGCGGTTCCACCGCGGCGCAGTCCTACCTGGTGATGGATAAGCTCATCGAGGTGGCCGTCCGTTCCGGTGCTGACGCCGTGCACCCCGGCTACGGCTTCCTCTCCGAAAACGCGCAGTTCGCGCAGAAGTGCATCGACGCCGGCCTGACCTGGATCGGTCCCTCCCCCCAGTCCATTACCCGGCTGGGCGATAAGGTGGCCGCCCGCCACATCGCCCAGAAGGTGGGCGCTCCCCTGGTTCCGGGTACCAAGGATCCGGTCAAGTCCGCCGACGAGGTTGTTGCCTTCGCCGACGAGCACGGCCTGCCGATTGCCGTGAAGGCCGCCTTCGGTGGCGGTGGCCGCGGCATCAAGGTGGCCCGCGACCGCGAGAGCATCGTCGAGATGTACGAGTCCGCCGTACGCGAGGCAACCGCGGCGTTCGGTCGCGGCGAGTGCTTCATCGAGCGCTTCCTGGATTCCCCGCGTCACGTTGAGACCCAGTGCCTGGCCGATGCGCACGGCAACGTCGTGGTGGTCTCCACCCGCGACTGCTCCCTGCAGCGCCGCAACCAGAAGCTCGTCGAGGAGGCACCCGCCCCCTACCTGAGCGAGGAGCAGACCAAACGCCTCTACGAGGCCTCCCGCGCGATTCTGCGCGAGGCCGGCTACCAGGGCGCAGGTACCTGCGAGTTCCTGGTCGGCACTGACGGCACCATCTCCTTTCTCGAGGTCAACACCCGCCTGCAGGTGGAGCACCCCGTCTCCGAGGAAATTTCGGGTCTCGACCTGGTGCGCGAGCAGTTCCGCATCGCCCGCGGCGAGAAGATTGAGGAGAAGGACCCCGTGCTGCGCGGCCACTCCTTCGAGTTCCGCATCAACGGCGAGGACCCGGGCCGTTCCTTCATGCCGGCCCCCGGCACCATCGAGAAGCTGAACGTCCCCACCGGCCCCGGCGTGCGATGGGATTCCGGTTTCGTGGCCGGCGACGTCATCGGTGGCAACTTCGACTCCATGCTGGCCAAGCTGATTGTGACCGGCGCGGATCGCGAGCAGGCCCTGCAGCGTGCCCGCCGTGCCCTGTCCGAGCTGAGCATCGAGGGTATGCCCACCGTCGTCCCGTTCCACCGCGTAGTTCTGGAGGACCCGGCGTTCGTGCCGGCCGAGGGTGAAGACTTCAAGGTGCACACCCGCTGGATTGAGACCGAGTTCAACAACACGATTCCCATGTACGATGGCGCCCCCGGTAGCGTGGATTCCGATGAGGATGAGCGCACCACCGTGGTGGTTGAGGTCAACGGCAAGCGCATGGAGGTGTCCCTGCCCGAGATGGGTGGCGCCGCCAAGCCCGCCGCCAAGCCGGCTTCGAAGAGCCGCAAGTCCCGCTCCTCCCGCACATCGGCGAAGGCCGGCGGCGACGAGCTGACCAGCCCCATGCAGGGCACCATCGTGAAGGTGGCCGTCTCCGACGGAGATACCGTGGCCGAGGGTGACCTCGTTCTGGTCCTGGAGGCCATGAAGATGGAGCAGCCCATTACCGCGCACAAGGCCGGTAAGGTTTCGGGTCTGTCGGCTAAGCCGGGCGACACCGTCACCTCCGGTGCGGTCCTGGCGACCATCAAGTAGCGACCATCAAGTAGCGTTTGCGAAGCATCCCCGTAGCGAGTTCCTCTCGCGGCGGGGATGCTTGCGTATTGGCTCATCACGCGCGCGGTGCGGCGGCCCCCGTTCCTCCACCGAGGATTATCCGGGGATGCGCCGCCCCTAAAAATTACCGTTCGGAGGGCCGCCGTCCAGATAGTGACGGGGCCTGCGCTAACTTTTCTGAACGGTTTATAATAATGCATTTTAGGGGAACCTTTCGTTCCGAACCCGCACACCCGGTTCAATTCCTCCGGCCACACGCCGCGGCACTATCCCCGCCGCCTAGCACGCCGAGAGCTGCGTCACCGACGCCACCGGTTCCCTTTTGTACGCACAGTCAGTCCATCCTCGGGAGCATCTCTCATGAGCACCACCGTATCCGGCACCAGGGCCTCCGCCGCGCCGGTCGAGAATACGACGCCTCGCAGCCGCGTGATTCTCGCATCGCTCATTGGTACCACCATTGAGTTCTACGATTTCTATATCTACGCCACCGCCGCCGTGGCCGTCTTCCCCGTGCTGTTCTTCCCCGCGAAGGACGCCACGACCGAGCTGCTGGCCTCCTTCGCAACCTTCGGTGTCGCCTTCGTCGCGCGTCCCCTCGGTTCCATTATTTTTGGCCACTTCGGCGACAAGATTGGTCGTAAGGCAACCCTCGTCGGTGCGCTGCTCACCATGGGTATAGCGACCTTCATCATCGGCCTGCTGCCCACCTACCACCAGATTGGTCTCTGGGCACCGACCATGCTGACCATCATGCGCTTCTGCCAGGGCCTGGGCCTGGGCGGCGAATGGTCCGGCGCGGCACTGCTCGCCAGCGAGTACGCGAAGGACGGCAAGCGCGCCCGCGCCGCCATGTGGCCCCAGCTGGGTGCCCCCATCGGCTTCGTTCTCGCCAACGGCTTCATGCTGATTCTGACCAGCTTCATCGCTTTTAACTCCACCACCGACGCGAAGAACCTCGAGCACCCCTTCCTCGTCTGGGGTTGGCGTATCCCGTTCCTGCTCTCCATCGTGATGGTCGCCGTCGGCCTCTACGTGCGTTTCCGCTTGGAGGAGACCCCCGTCTTCGCCAAGGCTGCCGCTAACAACGAGAAGGTTAAGACCCCGCTCGTCGAGGCGTTCAAGGTTGCCTGGTGGCCCATGATTCAGGGTACCTTCATCATGGTTGCCTGCTACGTGCTGTTCTACCTGATGACCGCGTGGGTTCTCTCCTACGGTATCGCCAAGGCAGAGAAGGGTGGCCTGGCCATTCCGTACCACGAGTTCCTCATCATTCAGCTGATCTCCATTATCGGCTTCGCCATCTTCATCCCGATCTCGGGTTGGCTGGCGGATAAGTACGGCCGCCGCACCCAGCAGCTGTGGACCACCATCGCCATGGCTGCCTTCGGCCTGTGCTTCGGCCCGCTCATCTCCCCCGCCGTCGTCGGTACCGGTGCGAACGTGGACACCGTCGCCGTGACCGTCTTCATCTTCATCGGTATGTGCCTGATGGGTCTGTCCTTCGGTTCTATGTCGGCCTACCTGCCGGAGCTGTACCCCACCAACGTGCGCTACACCGCCAGCGGTATCGCCTACAATGTGGCTTCCATCCTCGGTGCGGCCCTGACCCCGTTCGTGGCGGTTTGGCTGAACTCCTCCTTCGGTGTGGCCGCCGTGGGTGGCTACCTGGCCTTCGCCTCGATTCTGAGCGTCGTCTTCATCCTGCTCACTCACGAAACCCGTGACGTGGACATGAACACCGTCGGCTCCAAGAAGTAAAGTTCTACAAGGTAGCCGAAAGCAACAAGCGGTGGGGGCCGCCTTCCATGAGATATGGAAGGCGGCCCCCACCGCTTTTGTGTCTGTTCCCGGATGCGGCTAGAACTTACCGCGGGTGTGCAGCTTGCGCGCCGCCTCGGCAATCGAGCCGGACAGCGAGGGGTACACCGTGAAGGTCTCGGCCAGATCGTCCACCGTGAGCTTCTTCTCCACGGCCAGGGCGATCGGGTAAATCAGCTCGGAGGCGCGCTGGCCCACGACCACGCCGCCGATGACGGTACCCGAGTGGCGGCGGGCGAAAACCTTCACGAAGCCGTCACGCATCGCCATCATCTTGGCGCGGGGGTTGGTGCTCAGCTGCAGGGTCACGGCCTCGCCGCGGTAGGAGCCCTCGTGCAGGTCGTTCTCGCTGATGCCGACGGTCGCGATTTCGGGCGAGGTGAAGATGTTCGCCGCAACCTTGTCGGTGCGCAGGGGACGCACGGCGTCACCCAGGATATGCGCCATCGCGATGCGGCCCTGCATGGCGGCCACGGAGGCCAGCGGGTACACGCCCGTGCAGTCGCCTGCCGCGTAGATATTGTTCACGCTCGTTCGGGACACGCCGTCCACCGTAATGTGGCCGCTCGGGGCGTGCTCCACGCCCGCCGCGTCCAGGCCCAAATCTTCGGTGTTGGGAATCGAACCGATAGCCACGAGGCAGTGCGTACCCGAGACCTTGCGGCCGTCCGAGAGGGTCACGATCACGCCGGAGCCGTCCTCGGTGCGCTCCACTGCGGAGGCGCGGGAGCGGGGCATAACTCGCACACCACGACGCTCGAAGACGTCTTCCAGCACGCGGGCGGCGTCCTCGTCCTCGCCGGGAAGCACACGGTCGCGGGAGGATACCAGGGTCACCTTCGAGCCCAGACCGTTATAGGCCGAGGCGAACTCGGCGCCGGTCACGCCCGAACCGATCACGATGAGCTCCTCGGGCACCTCGCTGAGGTTGTACAGCTGGGTCCAGGTCAGGATGCGCTCGCCGTCGGGCATGCCCGTGGGCATCTCGCGCGGATGCGTGCCCACCGAAAGCAGCACGAAGTCGGCGTGTAGCGGGTAGACGAGGCCGGCCTCGTCGGTCACCTGCACCGTGTGGCGGTCCAGGAGCTTGCCGGTGCCGTGAATAATCTTCACGCCCGCCGAGGCCAGGGCGCGCTTGATGTCTGCAGACTGCTGCTGGGCCAGGTCGCGCACTCGGCGGTTCACGCGGTCCATGTCTACCCGAAGCTGCGGGGCCTTACCCTTGGTATTCTCAATGCCCAGGCTTCCGGCTTCGGAAAAGCGGGTCATCATATCCGCCGTGGCGATAAGCGTCTTGGAGGGCACGACGTCCGTTAGCACGGCCGAGCCGCCGATGGCCTTGCGCTCGATAAGCGTCACGTCTGCCTGCGAGGATGCGGCCACCATCGCGGCCTCGTAGCCGCCGGGTCCACCGCCAATAATTACAATGCGCTGGGATGCGTAGTTCACCGTTGAAGTCATGCCTTAATTGTGAGCTATGCCGCCCGTGCGGGGCAAACGCACTCGCCGTGCAGATGTGCCATATTATGACACCCCGCACGGCAAGCTTCATCCACGGCGTGCTTCCCCCGAGGGCGCGGGTCGTGCGGGCCGGGTGCTCCCCCGGCCCGCTGCTTCCCTACCTCGCTATTCCTCAGTCCCGTTACTCCTTGAGGGCCTGCGGCTTCTCCGCGTAAATCGAGTTGATGAACTTCTCGGCCCACTCCAGCATGGGGCGGTCCACCAGCTCCTTGCCGCCAACCGGCATGGTCTTCGGGCGGGGGACCAGGGTCAGCCAGGTGTCCATGCCCTTCGGCTGGGCGTGCGTGGAGCCGGGGTATACGCGCTTCAGGCGCATCTGGCGTGACTCCGGCAGGGGCTGGGCGCTCACCACGCGCACCTTCGGCCCCAGCACCACCATCTCGTGAATACCGGCGGCGCGGGCGTGCATCCTGAGCGTGGCCACGGCCAGCAGGTTCTCCACGGCCTCGGGCAGCTCACCGTAACGGTCGGCCAGCTCCTCGCGGGCCTCCGCAATCTTCTCTTCGGTATCGGCGGCTGCGATCTGGCGGTAGGCCTGCAGACGCAGGCGCTCCGAGTCAATGTAGGTGTGCGGGATATGCGCGTTGACGGGCAGGTCGATCTTCGTCTCGACCTCGCGCTCCTCCTTCTCGCCGCGGTAGTTCGCCACGGCCTCACCAACCAGGCGCAGGTACAGGTCAAAGCCCACACCCGCGATGTGACCGGACTGCTCGCCGCCGAGCAGGTTGCCGGCACCGCGAATCTCCAGGTCCTTCATGGCCAGCTGCAGGCCCGCGCCGAGCTCGTTGTGGGTCGCCACGGCCTTCAGACGCTCGTGGGCAATCTCGCCGAGAGTCTTGTCCACCGGGTACAGGAAGTACGCGTAGGCGCGCTCGCGGCCACGACCCACGCGGCCGCGCAGCTGGTGCAGCTGGCTCAGGCCGTAGTTCTGGGCGTTGTCCACGATGAGCGTGTTCGCGTTCGAGATGTCCAGGCCGGTCTCCACGATGGTCGTGCACACCAGCACGTCGAAGCGGCGTTCCCAGAAGTCCACGATAATCTGCTCCAGGCGCGACTCACTCATGCGTCCGTGCGCGGTGGCGATGCGCGCCTCCGGCACGAGCTTGCCGATTTCGGCGGCCACGTTGTCGATATCGGCCACGCGGTTGTGCACGAAGAACACCTGGCCCTCGCGCATGAGCTCGCGGCGAATCGCGGCGGTAATCTGGCTGTCGGTGCGCGGGCCGACGAAGGTGAGCACGGGGTGGCGCTCCTCGGGGGCGGTGGCCAGCGTCGAGGTTTCGCGAATACCGGTCAGCGACATTTCGAGGGTGCGCGGGATCGGGGTTGCGCTCATGGCCAGCACGTCCACGTTGGTGCGCATCTGCTTGAGCTTTTCCTTGTGCTCCACGCCGAAGCGCTGCTCCTCGTCAATGATGACCAGGCCCAAATCCTTGAAAACGATGCTCTCGGAGAGAATGCGGTGCGTACCGATGACCACGTCCACCGCGCCGGAGGCGATTTCCTCGGTAATCTGGCGGGTTTCTTTCGCCTTCTGGAAGCGGGAGAGCACACGAATCTTCACGGGGAATCCCGAGAAGCGCTCGGTGAAGGTTTCGTAGTGCTGCTGGGCGAGCAGGGTCGTGGGCACGAGCACGGCGACCTGTTTGCCGTCCTGCACCGCCTTGAACGCGGCGCGCACGGCAACCTCGGTTTTGCCGAAGCCCACGTCGCCCGAGATGAGGCGGTCCATGGGGATTTCCTTCTCCATGTCCTCCTTCACCTCGTGGATGGCGGTGAGCTGGTCGGGGGTCTCGTTGTAGGGGAAGGACTCTTCGAGTTCGCGCTGCCAGGGGGTGTCGGGCGCGAAGGCGTGGCCTCGCGAGGCCTGGCGCGCCGAGTAGAGTTTCACCAGGTCGGCGGCGATTTCCTTGACGGCCTTGCGAGCGCGGGACTTAGTCTTGGCCCAGTCGCTGCCGCCCATCTTCGACAGGGAGGGGTTCTCGCCGCCCACGTAGTTGGAGATGAGGTCCAGCTGGTCCGAGGGCACGAAGAGTCGGTCGGGTGCGCCGCCGCGCTTGGAGGGGGCGTACTCGATGACCAGGTATTCCTTCATGGGCTGCACCCCGTTGACGGGTGCGGCGCCGGCCACGGGGCGGGAGGTCATCTCGACGAAGCGGCCGATGCCGTGGCGCTCGTGCACCACGTAGTCGCCGGGGTTCAGGGCGAGCGGGTCGACGGCGTTGCGGCGGCGGCGCGTCTTAAACTTCTGGCCCGATGCGGAGCGCGGCGCGTAGGTGCCGCGGCGGCCGAGCAGTTCGGCCTCGGTGAAGACGGCGAGCTTGGCGTCCTCGAACAGGAAGCCCGCGGATGCGGGTGCCTCGCACACCTCGACGATGCCGTGCTCGAGGTCCCCGGCGGGGTCCTCCTCGAGGCTTACTCGGCGTGCGGCGGGCACGGAGGCGGCCCCCTCCTCCCCGGAATGGAGCAGAGCGATGAGCCGGTCGGTCGAGCCGCGGCCGTTGGTGAGGGCGAGGACGGTCCACTGCTGCTGGATGAGATCGCCGAGGCTTTCGAGCATCCGGCGCACGGAGCCGTTGAATGCGGTGGCGGGCCGGGCGGTTAGGGTGTAGGTGTCGATGCCCTCCTCGATGGCGTCGGCCAGGGCCCCGTTCTGCAGGTTTTCGACGGATTCGATGGCCTCGGCGGCGTCTTCGAGCAGGCTGTCGTCGGTGGTGAGCTCGGTGATGTCCCACCAGCTCAGGTGGGCGGCGAGGGCCTCGGCGCGGGTGCTGTCGATGGTGCGGAATCCGCTGTCGCTCAGGCGCAGCTGGCCCAGGTCGATGGGAGAGACCGCGTCAGCCTCGGCGGCGGTGTCCCAGGCGGCGGCGAGGAATTCCTCGTTGGTGGCGACGAGGTCTTCGGCGCGGGCGCGCACTCGCTCGGGTTCGACGCTGACCACCAGGGATCCGGCGGGTAGTAGCGCGGTGAGGGTGGTCATGGAGTCGACGAGCAGGGGCGTGAGCGATTCCATGCCCTCAACGTAGATGCCGCCGGCAATCTTTTCGAGCATGGATGCGGCGGCCGGGTAGTCGGCCTTCAGGCGCGCGGCGCGGCTCATAACCTCGGGGGTGATGAGTAGCTCGCGGCAGGGCAGCAGGGTGAGTTCGGTGAGCTCCTCTCCCCCGCTGAGGGTGCGCTGGTCGGCCACGGAGAAGTGGCGCATCTCGTCGAGCTCATCGCCAAAGAATTCGAGGCGCACGGGGGTGGTGGCGGTGGGCGGGAAGACGTCGATGATGCCGCCGCGCACCGCGTACTCGCCGCGCTTGGCGACCAGATCCACGCGGGAGTAGGCGGCGTCGTTCAGGCCGCGCACCACGTCCTTGAAGGGGTATTCCTCGCCGCGGACCAGGTGCACGGGTTCGAGCTTTTCGATGCCGGAGACGATGGGCTGGATGACGGCGCGCACGGGGGCGACCACGATGCGGGGGCGGCTCGCGGCGGGCCCGGTGATGGCTCGTAGCACCTGCAGGCGGCGGCCGATGGTGTCGGATCGGGGCGAGAGGCGCTCGTGCGGCAGGGTTTCCCAGGCCGGCATCATGGCAATGTCTTCTGCGGGCAGGTAGGAGCGCAGGGCGTGGGCCAGGTCTTCGGCCTGGCGGTCGGTGGGGGCGATGACGAGGCTGAGCGCCTCCGGGGTGCCTTCGCGCACCGCGGTGGAGAGGTCGGCCAGCAGGGCCGCGTGGGTTCCGGCGACGGCCCCGATGAGGGTGCGGGCGCTACGCTCGGCGGCGGGTACGGCGGCCGCGGCGCGGATGGCAGCCCAGCGTTCCTGCCGGTTGAGCAGCTTCAGGAGGGGGTACAGCGGTGCGGCGGGGCTCTTCTGTGTCGCGCGGGTGGGGCTCAAGGCTTCTCCTGAATCATGGTGTGTACGGTACGAGCTGAGTGAGTGGGACGAGTCGAACGGGAGGTATTCCCGCTCTTCCCGCCGCTCGTGTGAACAGCTTTTTTATTCTAGAGCGGCTCCACCCTGCGCGGGTATTTCGCTTTCTTCGTTTCGCAGGGCGGCGAATATTTCTTAAATATTCTGCGTGCCAGTTTCTTATATTTCGAGGGTGCCCGGTCTGCGTGATTTTCGGAGTCTTTCTCTCTCCTCAACATTTAGGGCACAAATCACATTTTTCCGGTATGCGCGCAGAGCCTCCGGGCCCCGAATTCTCAGCTTCATCCTGTACGCTAGTCAATACACCGATGAGAGCACTCTCACGCATTCTTCCGAAACGAAGTGTTTTAAAGAATTACCACCTTTTATATGCATTTCGTGATGCGCTGTGCTTCTTTGAGGTCTCAATATCACCGTTTCTTTCGATGTTTCTTCCGGAACGTCGCATCAGAAAGACACATATGACAACCACATACACACAGCGTCCCGACGCCGCGCCCCGCAAGCGGGCGGCGAAAAAGTGGGCCGCATTCGCACTCGCTATGGGTACCGCGTTTGCCGCGGCACCTTTGATTCCCTCTACGCCCGCCTCCGCCGCGATCGGAACCCACGATGGCTCCAGCAGCGATAAGGCGGCTGCTTCATGTTACGAGGTCAAGCAGGTCAACCCCTCGGCCTCTTCTGGCACCTACTGGCTGTACACCCCGGCCATGAGCGGTCCCGCGCAGTTCTACTGCGATCAGGAGACCGACGGCGGCGGCTGGGTCATGGTTGGCCGCGGCCGAGAGGGCTGGACCGAGTCCTACAACGGCACGGGCGACCCGAATCAGCTGCACCAGAACCCGACCGGACCGGCCGCGTTCACCCCGGTCCAGCTCTCGGGCACCACCGTGGATGCCCTGCTGAACGGTATTAAGCCGCAGGACCTCCCCGACGGCATGCGCCTGCACCGTGCGCACAACGCGAAGGGCACCCAGTGGCAGGATGTGTACGTTCAGCGCCCCCAGACGGATCAGTGGACCTGGGCCATGAGCTACGCCCAGCGCTGGGGTACCGTGCGCTTCTCGGGCGCGGGTATTAACCGCACCGCCCACATGGGTCTTTTCGCCTCGCAGATGGCGCCGGGCATCACGACCAGCTCCGTGAAGTTCTTCGCGAACCCGAACCAGGGTTACCAGATTGGTTTTGCGTACGGTGCGCTGGTGAACTTCGGTAGCGAAAACCCGGATTCGTACATCTACCAGAAGCGCGGCTCGGCCGGTTACTCCATCCCCTTCACCCAGGTGTTCTTGCGCCCGAAGCTGACGCAGAACGACCTGCACTTCTCCTCGATCGGTTCGGGTTCCGCGGCAAGCAACCGTCGCGCCCTGCCCAATAGCTACACGATGCCCGTGCGTTGGCGTACGAGCGAGCAGACCGGTACCGGCAAGAAGAACGAGATGAACACCTACGTTCAGGCCATCACCCAGGTGGGCGATACGGTCTTCACCGGCGGCGACTTCAAGTACGTCGAGTCGGCCGGTGGCGAGCGCGTGAACCAGTCCTTCCTGGCCGGTTACAACGTGGATTCGGGCGAGCTGGTTCGTTCCTTCCGCCCGACCTTCAACGGTCAGATTAAGGCGCTTGAGGCCCTGCCGAATAACCGCCTGGCGGTTGGTGGCGAGTTCACCGAGGTCAACGGCGAGAAGGTCAACCACTTCGTGATTCTGGATGCGACCACCGGCCAGATTGACCGTACCTGGGATGTTCAGGTGCAGCGCCGTAACGGCGATGCGGCTCAGGTGAAGACCCTGCTGGTGCAGGACGGTTACCTCTACATCGGCGGTAACTTCACCCACGTGAAGGGCAATACGTCTAAGGCGTACGCTTACTCGCGTGGTGCGGCCCGCATCAAGCTCTCCAACGGTGCGGTGGACTGGAATTGGCGCCCGAACTTCAACGGCACGGTCAACGGTATTACCGCTGCTTCCGATAATTCGACGGTTCACGCCGCCGGTTACTTTACCGAGCTGAACAATCAGCGCGCTTTCCGTCTGGCCGCGTTGAAGGGCTCCGACGCTTCGAACATTAAGTGGGAGTGGGAACCCTCGCTGAAGCTGAACATTACTGACCGCATTGTGTACGCGTTCCAGTTCGATGTTCAGGATGCCGGCTCGACCGTGTGGACCGGCGGTGCCGACCACCTGATCGCTAACTACTCGAAGAACGGTTACGGCCGTATTTCTTCGTCCATCTCTAAGTACGGCGGCGACTGGCAGGACCTGCACCTGAGCGGTAACACGATTTACGGTGCTTGCCACTGCGGCGACGTTCTCTTCGAGGGCTCGACCGGCTACCACACGTACTGGAAGGAATCGAAGGCCGTTCACCGCATGCGTCTGGTGGCCGCTTTCGATAAGGACAGCGGCGAGGTCATCGGCGAGTTCAGCCCGGTGCTCAAGGGCGCCAGCGGCTACGGCGTGTGGGAGTCCTTCGTGGATTCGCGCGGCAACCTGTGGGTGGGCGGCGACATTAACCGCTCGCTGGGTGCTAACGGTGAGCAGCGTACCGTGGGCTTTGCCCGCTTCGCGGCTCGCGACGTGACTCCCCCGGCTACTCCCTCGAACCTTTCGGCCCGTCGAGATGGTTCGACCGATAAGCTCTCGTGGTCCGGCGTTCGTGAGGGCGGCGTGCGCTACCAGGTGCTGCGCGATGACCGCGTGATTGCCACTGTGAGCGGCACCAGCTACGAGGTGGAGCACACCGACGGCGCCCGCTACTACGTGCGCGCAATCGATGGTTCCGAGAATTACTCGGCCTCTACGGGTGCGGTTCAGGCCTAGCACCCCCGTCGCGGGCTGAATGAGCCCGCGTCTTTCCCGGCTGTCGCCTGCGAGAGGTTCCCCGCGGAACTCTCGCAGGCGGCGGCGCACCCGGGGTATCGCTACCCCCCCCTGGTTTTGGTTCTTTCCGAGCTTGACGCGGCCCGCAGGGTTCGCATCGGCGGTCAGATCCGTTCCGCATCTTCTTAGCGGCCGCTCCGGCGACGTCAGGTGATGCGGTTGAACGCGTTCAGGGGCAGCCGGCGGGTCACCCGCCGACAGGTTCTGAACGTATTCATTCAATTTCCGATAACTACACTCACTGATTCCGATGGTGGACACGCTGTTAGCTCGGGTTGAGCGGCTTTCTTTAAGGCGCTCGCAGCACCGATGCGCAAGAGAGCCGAGCATGAGAAACGCGCCCGCTACCGGTTGAGGTCTCTGAGGAGAGACAATGAATTTTCTTCCGTTGATGCGTCGGGGGCGTTCTCGTTCCCTGACCTCCGGCGGCGACGCCGTTCCCCCCAGTTCTGACGTAGCGTCCCGTTCGAGGTCCCGGGCTTGGGGCGCCGCGGTGGCTTCCGCCGCGATGGTGGTTGCTTCGCTGGGCCCGATTGCTTCGGGTGCGCAGGCCGCCGATGCCGGCTACTATGATGGTTCCTCGAGCGAGCGAGCCGCGGCCAGCTGCTGGGAGGTTAAGCAAAACAAGTCGAACGCCAAGAGCGGCGCATACTGGCTGTACACCCCGCAGATGAGTGCCCCGGAGCAGTTCTACTGCGATCAGGAGACCGACGGCGGCGGCTGGGTCATGATTGGTCGAGGCCGTGAGAGCTGGACCGAGAACTACAACGGTCGTGGCGATACCAAACAGCTGTACCAGAACCCCACCGGTTTTGACGCGGTGCAGTTGCCGGGTCAGACGGTGAACGCGCTGCTGAACGGTACCCGTCCGCAGGATCTGCCCGACGGCGTACGCTTCCACCGCGCCATGAACGTGAACGGTACCGCGTGGCAGGATTTCAAGGCGACGCGTGCCGCAAGCACCGAGTGGTCCTGGACCTTCCGCGCAACGATGTACTGGTCGAACATTTCGATTACTCATCCGCGACAGTACCGTGGCTACAACTACTACAGTCAGGATAAGACTGAGGGCAATATCTTCCGTTACGGCTATTCGGACGATTACCGTTCCCTGTACTTCGCGGAGAAGCCCTCGCAGGGTTACAAGCTGGGCTTTACCTACGGCCCGAACGCTAGGATTACGGGTTGGTTCCAGAATTACCTGCTGAACAGGACTTCTTCGTATATCTACCGTCCGGCGAACGACCATTCCACGCCCCTGGTCTTTACCCAGATTTTCCTGCGCCCGAAGCTGACGCAGAACGATCTGGCGGCTAAGGGTCTGCACGACTACGGCCAGCAGGGTGCCGAGGCAAGCAACCGCCGCGCACTACCCAATAGCTACTCCGAGAAGTGGAAGTGGCGTACGAGTAAGACGACCGGTACCGGCAAGAACGGTGAGATGAACACCCAGGTGGAGGCCATTACCGAGGTGGGCGGCGCGGTCTTCACCGGCGGCGACTTTGCCTACGTCGAATCGGCTAGCGGCGAGAAGGTCGACCAGGCTTTCCTCGCGGCTTACGAGGTGGGTACCGGCGAGTTGCGCCGTTCCTTCCGCCCGAGCATCAACGGTCAGGTGAAGTCGGTTGAGGCGCTTCCGAATGGCCTGTTGGCTGTGGGCGGCACCTTCGACACGGTGAACGGTGAGAACCACAACGGCTTCGTGCTGCTGGATCCGAAGACCGGTCAGGTGGCGAAGCAGTGGGATATTCACGTTCAGAGCCGCATCTCTTCCCTGCCGGTGCAGGTGAAGACCCTGCACGTCCGCGACGGGTACCTGTACCTCGGTGGCTCCTTCACGCACCTGAAGGGTAACACCTCCCCCACGTACGCCTACTCCAGGAACCTGGCCCGCATCAAGCTGAGCAACGGCGAGGTGGACTGGAACTGGCGTCCGGTCTTCAACGGCACGGTGAACGGTGTGAGCGCTTCCGAGGGCAACAGCCACGTGTACGTGGCCGGCTACTTCACGCAGCTTAACGGCGGTGAGGCTTTCCGCATCGCCAACATCACCAATCCCCGCCAGAGCGGCGGCGACTGGACCCACGAGCCCTCGTACGTTCCTTCCAGCGCCCGGACCTGGGACCTGAAGAACGAGCGTAAGATGTGGGGCTTCCAGTTCGACGTTCAGGACGCCGGCTCCTCCGTCTGGCTGGGCGGTACCGAGCACATGATTAGCCGCTACGATAAGTCGAGCATGCAGCGTACCTACAGCGCGATTACTCGCGAGGGTGGCGACTTCCAGGATCTGCATCTGAGCGGTAAGACTATCTACGGTGCCTGCCACTGCGGTGACTTCATCTACCAGGGCGCAACCAAGATCGATGCGGAGTGGAAGAACGCCACGGATGCCCAGACGATTCGTCTGGTCGCGGCCTTCGATAAGGATACCGGCCAGGTGCTGCCGGAGTGGGCCCCGATTATGAACGGCGCGCACGGCTACGGCGTGTGGGAGTCCTTCGTGGATTCGACCGGTACCCTGTGGGTCGGCGGCGACATCAGCAAGTCTCTGGGTGCTAACGGCGTGCAGGACACCGTGGGCTTCGCTCGCTACGCTGCTCGCGACGTGACTCCCCCGGAGACCCCGCAGAACCTGCAGGTGAAGCATAACGGTGCGAAGGATCAGCTGAGCTGGTCCGCTGTGCCGGAGAAGCGAGTGACCTACCAGGTGTTGCGCGATGACCGTCCGATTGCGACGGTGACGGACACGCACTACTCGGTTGATCATCGCGATGGCGCCAAGTATTACGTGCGTGCGGTGGATACCTCGGGCAATTATTCCGCGAGTACCCAGGCCGTGCGGGCAACATAACCCCTTTTCAGAGCGGATATCGAGTAATATAACGTTTAATTCAACGTGATATTCGCCCTAATGCCCCGGGTTAGTTGTACAACTCACCCGGGGCATTTTGCACATAGTGTATGCATTTCCCTCGGATGCGTCATAGTTTTCTCACCTAAAGATATACATTTCCTTCATATGCAGGTTTATACCCAGCAATACCTGTTCTTTATTCTCAAATGTTATGAAAATGCAATCTTTAAAGTCCGGGTATTTTCCCAGCTTGGCGTGATAGCCTTTAGGGGCCGAGCCTCCGGGCGCGGTATTATCCTTCCGGAATATTGACCGTCTCACTCCAACCACCTAAGAGGCTTCCCATGTCCAACCTTTTCTCTGCGGGTTCTTCAAAAGCCCGTCGCCTCGGCGCTCTGAGCACCCTCGCGGTGTCTGCGCTTCTGCTCAGCGCCTGCGCTTCCGAGAACTCCACCGCGCAGAGCTCTTCGTCGGCCACGCCCTCGGCGAGCGCTTCCACCAGCGCCTCCGCAGCTTCGTCTTCCTCGGCTACCGACGCGCAGGCTTCGGCCTCGTCCAGCCGCATCCCCGATCAGGGCTCCTCGGAGGCTAACCCCTCCGCAAGCACTGAGGCTACCTCCTCTGACGGCCAGAAGCTGGAGGAGATTTACACCGGCTCTGAAGACATGAAGAAGGCCTCTCCGGTGCCCACCGATAATGCCGAGGTCAAGAAGACCACCGAGCTCGTAAACTCCTACGAGGACATCCTCTCCAAGGTTAAGCCGGCTCCCTCCGCCGCGGCTTCGCCGGAGGCAACCAGCGAGCCCACCAGCGATGAGGACGCTCAGGCGCAGAATACGGAGAAGGCTCGCGCGGTCCTCGATGAGGACACGATTCGTGCCATCGAAAACATTGCCGTGGATTCCGCCGCCTCCGAGTTTGCGGTGCAGGCCTCCGAATACGCTTTGGCTGGTTGGCACTATGAGGGTTCCTCCACCGTGGTGGGCACGCCCCGCATGGCCGATACCGAGTACAAGGGTCAGCCCGCACGCCTGCTGGAAGTGTGCATGGACTCCTCCTCGGTCAAGATTTACGATGAGAACAATCAGCCCGTCAAGGATGATAGTTCTCCCAAGCGTTCACTCAATATCTATACCCTCGTTCAGGTTAACGGTCAGTGGAAGATTGCAACCCACGATTTCCCGAATAACCCTGATTGCTAGGGACTAATTAAGGTGCCGGTCTGCGCGGTTTAGTTCGGGCCGGTATCGTACACAACGCATTAATGATGCTGCGTTTTCATACAATTTTTGGCATTCACCTGGAGATATTATGAAAGCCCTTTTTGAGATAACGGGGTCCGGCTTTTCTCGTTCCGCAATAACTCGTTCGACTCTGTGCCTCAGCATTGCAACCGCGTTGGCAATGCCCGCCGCTCTTCCCACACTGACACCGGGTGCCGCGGTCGAGAAGACCGCCGAGCAGACGAACGTTCAGAAAGATTCGTCCTTCTACAACGGCACCACCTCCGAGCGTGCCGCTGCCAGCTGTTGGGAGGCTAAGCAGGCCAACCCCGAGGCGAAGAGCGGCGCCTACTGGCTGTACACCCCGGCTATGAGCGCACCGACCCAGTTCTACTGCGATCAGGAGACCGACGGTGGCGGCTGGGTCAAGATTGCTGAGGGCCGCGACGGCTGGACCGAAGGCTACGAGGGTCAGGGCGACCCCGCTCAACTGTATAGCTCCGCGGCGCCCGCATCCTCCGGCCTGACGCTCAACCAGGACCAGGTTCGTCCCTACTCTTCACTGCCCGCGGCCACGACCCCGGTGCAGCTTTCGGGCACCACCATTAGCGAGTTGCTCAACGGCACCTCTCCGCAGGATCTCACCGATGGTTACCGCTTCCGCCGCGTGCTGAACACCTCCGGCACCAAGTGGCAGGAGGTAACCGTGCAGCGCCGCCAGACCTCCGAGTGGACCTGGGCCCTGCGTGCCGACGCTATCTGGTCCAACACCGTAATCCAGAACCCCGACGAGTTCTCCGCGTACAACGAGAACGGTCGCCGGGATTGGGCCAACGGCACCTGGCAGGATCACCTGTTGCGTGGCCAGGATAACGGTTTCAAGGCTCTGCTCTTTGAGGAGATGCCCAAGCAGGATTACCGCATTGGCTTCCGCTACGGTAAGAATTCCCCCATCTCTCAGGACGGTTCCGAACCCTCCATGAGCGATTCGCGCAACTCCTACATCTACACCAAAGAGGGTACGACCCAGAGCGCTTTGGGCTACACCCAGATGTTCCTGCGCCCCAAGCTGACCCAGAGCGACCTGAAGCTGACCCAAATTGGCGTGAAGGGCACCGAGGCCAGCCAGCGTCGCCAGCTGCCCAATAGCCGTTCGGCTACCTGGCGCTGGCGCACGAGTTCCGCGACTTCCAGCGGCAAGACCGACGAGATGCACACCTACGTTGAGGCCATCACCGAGGTCAAGCACGACGAGAACTCCTCTACCGTGTTCATCGGCGGTGATTTCAAGTACCTGGAGTCTTCCACGGGCGAGGTCGTGAACCAGTCCAACATCGCGGGCTTCGATCCGAAGACCGGCGAGCTGCGCCGTGACTTCCACCTGACGCTCAACGGCCAGGTCAAGGCGGTTGAGGCCCTGCCGAATAACCGTCTGGCAATCGGCGGCTACTTCACCACGGTAAACGGCCGTCCCTTCTCGGGTTTCGTGGTCGTGGACGCCTCCACCGGTGAGGTTGCCCCCGAGTGGGAAAACGTGAGCATCTCCAACCGCATTAAGGGCAATGAGCTCGTGGTGAAGACCATTCACCGCCAAGGCGACTACGTGTACATCGGTGGCTCCTTCACCCACGTCAAGGAGAGCGAGAACTCGGGCGTCGCATACTCCCGCAATATCGCGCGCTTCAAGCTGGGCGCCCCCTCCAATGGTGTGCCCGGTATCGTGAGCATCGACCGCGACTGGCGCCAGGTGTTTAACGGCACCGTGAACGGCATCAGTGCTTCCAAAGATAACTCGCACGTGTACGTGGCCGGTTACTTTACCTGGCTGAACGGCGCCCTGGCGTACCGCGTGGCAGATATTACCGAGAACCTCCAGAAGGGCGGTAACTGGTCTTACCAGAACTCCGAGATTCCCGCCGGTGCGAACGTGAACGACCTGATGCACGAAACGAAGGTCTGGGGCTTCCAGTTCGACGTTCAAGACACCGGATCCGGAGTCTGGGTTGGCGGTACGGAGCACCTCATCTCTCGCTACGACAAGAGCGATATGCGTCCTACCTACACCGCGATTACCCGTGAAGGTGGCGACTTCCAGGATCTGCACCTGGATAAGGAACGTAATACTCTCTACGGTGCTTGCCACTGCGGCGATTTCCTGTACCAGAATTCGCACACCAAGCGTGCGCCGCTCACCGAATCCACCGTGATTCATTCGGTGAAGCTTGTGGCTGCCTTCGACCCGGAGACCGGTAAGATGCTGCCCGAATTCGCCCCCGCCATTAAGGGCGATCACGGCTTCGGCATCTGGGAGTCCTTCGTGGACTCCACCGGCACCCTGTGGGTCGGTGGCGATATTCACCGCACCCTGGGCGTCAACGGTGTCCAGAACACCGTTGGTTTTGCGCGTTTCGAGCAGCGTGACGTGACTCCGCCGGCTACGCCTCAGAACCTGAAGGTGGAGCTCAAGGACGATAAGGACGCTCTGACCTGGGATTCCGTGACCGATAGCGGCACCGTGCGCTACCAGGTTCTGCGCGACGACCGTCCGATTGCTACCGTCTCGGGCACCTCCTACGAGGTGGAGCACCGCGATGGCGCGCACTACTTTGTGCGTGCCGTGGATGCCTCGAACAACTTCTCGGCTTCGACCGGAGTCCAGATTTCGCCCGTCCGCCCGACCCCCGAGGCCACCGCCTCGGAGAGCCCCATCGAGACTCCCACCGCCAGCCCTTCGGAGAGCCCGGCCGAGAGCCCCAGTGCTGAGGCCACCGCTTCGGAGAGCCCCGCGGAGACTCCCACGGCAAGCCCCACGGTTGAGAACACGAAGACCGAGGAACCGCAGCCTGACCCGGCACCCAAGGAGCAGGTTGTTCTGCCCTACGGCTCCACCTGGAATTACGTTGTATCCGATAGGACACCGAACCGCGCGAAGGCGTGGAAGTACGACTTCCACTTCTCTCTCGAGGATCTGGCCAACACCAGCTGGAACAAGGGCCGCGCCCCCATCGGCCTGGGCGCGGGTAACTTCAACACCCGTGTTCCGATTCGTTACAGCCGCGTGTACAACAACATCTACGCCTACACCACGATTAACCTCACCCGCGATCAGGCAAGCCGCGACCTGAAGCTGACCACCTACGCGGACGATGCCGTTGCGGTGGCGGTCAACGGTCAGGAAGTGGGTCGCGCAGGTTTCGGTACCAAGCTGCCCCTCTGGAACACCGCCGTTGCGACGCGCAGCGTGTCTGCCGAGCAGGCCCAGAAGACCCCGGTGACCTTCACGGTTCCGGCTTCTCAGCTGAAGGCGGGTACGAACCTCATCGCCGTTGAGGTGCACGGCGCTCGAGGCGGTTGGTTCACCCGCACGGGTGTCAGCTTCGATCTGCAGGCCATCGTCACCGCGGCCGCGCAGAACCAGGAAAAGCCTGCCGCCCAGAACAATGAGAACGGTGAGCGAGCCGCCACCGCTGAGAATGCTCAGCAGGGCCGTAGCGTCCGCACCGTGCGTGAGGGTGTGGGCACCCGCGTTCCTCTTTCCGCACGCCGAGGCTAAGCACTCCGTCTAGCGCGGGGCACATTCTGCGGATTCCGCCATGGGGTTTGATTTTCCGAATGATTTCGGAAAATCAAACCCCATTTGTGCGAATAAAATACTTTTTCGTGTTCGTGAGA
This sequence comes from Rothia sp. HMSC062F03, assembly GCF_001836905.1. Lineage (NCBI taxonomy): Bacteria > Bacillati > Actinomycetota > Actinomycetes > Micrococcales > Micrococcaceae > Rothia > Rothia sp. HMSC062F03. Next base: position 162,094 of record NZ_KV830882.1, read on the forward strand.
GTGAATTATTCTCAAATGATTAGAGGCATCTAATTATTTGAGCCCCAGCGATATACCGGGGGTGTTAGTCGCACTTCAGAAGGGGATTCGTACCGCTCAAATAGACCGGCGCATATCCCTCTTCACACAAGGGAAAATACACCAAAGGGCTTAGTCAGTGAGTTTTAAGACATATTGCTAGACACCTATCCCGCGAGAAGGTTTCCGCTTTATCTCGTTGTAAAATATCGATATAGTGGTGTACTGAGAAAAGGAGCTAACCACTCATTTCTTAGGCGAGACTTCCGGACTTTCTCGCGCCCATCCCGAAAGGGAGTAATTCGCTCTCCTTCACTCCTCTCACCGATTCAAAGGAATTGTGCATGTCCACCTCCGAGGCACCTCACACCCCGAATTCAACCCCCTCATCGGGATTTGCCGCCACCTTCTCCAGCACCCTGCGTTCCCTGGAGGCCGCTCAAAAGCCCGGTATTGGCGTGCCCGCCTACACCCGCTGGGTCAACCGTCGCGTCGCCCGCTACTTTGCCGCTGCCGCCGTGGCCCTGGGCATCACTCCCAACGGAGTCACCGCCATCTCCGCCGCCTGCTCCGCAGCCGGTCTTATCGTGCTCATCGCCTGCCCGCCCTCCGTGGGTGTGGGCATCTGCGTAGCCCTGCTCTTCGCACTCGGTTACGGCCTGGACTCCGCCGACGGCCAGGTAGCCCGCGTGACCGGCGCATCCTCCCCCGCCGGCGAATGGCTCGACCACGTGGTTGACTCGATTCGAGTGCCCTCCGTGCACATGGCCACCCTGCTCTCCTTCTTCCTGTACCCCGCGCACTACTCCTTCAGCGGGTCCCACGCCTTCAACGGCTGGCTCATCGCCATGCCCATGATTTTCACCGCTCTCACCGCGGGCCACTTCATGAGCCAGATTCTTGCCGAGCAGCTGCGCAATAACCGCAAGACCGCCGCTCCCCCGACCGGCGGCCCCCTGCGTTCCTTCGTCAACCTGCACATGGACGCCGGAACCCTCTGCTGGATTTACATCTTCCTCGGCTTTGGTCCGTTCTTTGTGGTCGTGTACGCCCTGCTGCTGCTCGCCAACGCCGCCACGATTCTGGTGTCTATGCGCCGCAAGTACGTCAGCCTGTCCACCCCCGCCGAGTAAGGAGAAAGACCAATGATGCACTTCACCTCTCGCAACCCCGCCGTCTCCGCAGTCATCGCGACCAACGGCAAGCGCCCCGAGCTGCTGCGCGTGGCCGTGCGCTCCATCCTGGACCAGAGCTACCGCGGCTTCGTCGAGGTCATCGTCGTGTTCGACCGCGTTGAGCCCGACCGCCTCGAAGACATCGAGGTCGGCGAAAACCGTGCCCTGAAGATCGGCTCCAACACCCGCACCGGCGGCCTGGCCGGCGGCCGCAACAGCGGTATCCTCGCCTCGACCGGCGCCATGATTGGCTTCTGCGACGACGACGATTACTGGGTGCCTTCCAAGCTCACCCAGCAGGTTGCCCTCTGGCGCGAAAACCCCGAGGCTGCGGGTATCTCCTCGGGCATCACCGTGCGCTCCGGCGGCCAGGACATCGTGCGCCTGGCACCCGAGCGCGCAACCTTCGCGGATTTCCTGCGCTCGCGCATCACCGAGATTCACCCCTCCGCCATGCTGTACTCCCGCGAGGATCTGCTCGGTGTCGACGGTGCGCCCGCCCGCATCGGCCTGGTCGATGAGGAACTGCCCGCCGCCTACGGCGAGGACTACGACCTGCTGCTGCGCGCGACCCGCACCGGCGATATCCTGAGCGTGCCCGAGCCGCTGATTCTGGTGCTCTGGGATCGTCCCTCCTTCTTCTCGGGCAAGTGGCAGTCCATGGTGGACGGGCTGACCTACATCCTGCGTAAGTTCCCCGAGTTCGAGCAGGATCCCAAGGGCCTTGCCCGCATTGCCGGTCAGGTCGCGTACGCTCAGGCATCCCTGGGCAACAACAAGGAGGCGCGCGCCTACGCACGCGCCGCGTTGCGCCGCGACCCCAAGCAGCTGCGTGCCTGGGCCGCCTACGTGGTCTCCACCGGCATTATTAAGCCCGCGACCCTGCTCGAGCTCGTCCAGAAGACTGGCCGAGGCCTCTAACCCGGATACCGCACAGACATGGTTACTTCATCCGTTCCCTCCTATCCGGGTACCTCGCCACTCGCGCTGAAGGACTCCTCGACGGGGCTTCCCAACGCGATTGCGCGCGCCCGGGTGCGGCTGCGTCCCGAGCCGGTCGCGCAGAAGAAGCTGCCGGCTTGGCCGCTCATGACGCTGCTCTACGGCTTCCCCGCGCTGTGGGCGCTGGGCGTCCTGCAGATCGCTCCGATTGTGCTGGCCGCCGTCATGCTCTTTTACCTCATCATCCGAGGTAATGTGCGGGTGCCCGGCCCGATGTGGGTGTGGGCCGCATTTAGCCTGTGGGTCGTGGTTGCGGCGCTCGCACTGACCCGTTCCACCGACATTATCGGCTGGGGTCTGCGCTTCGTGAACATCCTCAGCGCCGGAGTCTACGCCCTCTACTACTACAACGCTCGGTCTTCCATCAGCCTCAACAAGCTGCTGGGCGGCCTGGCGACCCTGTGGGGCACGCTCATTGTGCTCGGTTACGGCGGCGTGCTCTTCCCCGAGTTCCGTCTGCGCACCCCCATGAGCTTCATCATGCCCTCGGGCTTCATGCAGAACCCGCTCGTGCGCGACTACATGCTGCCTCCCCTGGCGGAGGTGCAGCGCCCCTGGGGTGCCCCCGAAGCGTATGTGCGCCCCTCCGCGCCTTTCCCCTACGCCAATAGTTGGGGTCTGGCCTACACGCTACTCACCCCGGTGATGCTCGCTTGCCTGTTGCGTCTGCGCTCCATCTGGACGCGTATCGCGCTGCTCATCGCGATGGCCCTCTCCACGGTCCCCGCGATTGCTACCAGTAACCGAGGCATGTTCATTGGCCTGGGCATCAGCGCCGCCTACGTGCTGCTACGTCAATTCCTGGCCGCCAATTGGCGCGCCGTGGGTATCGGTGTTGCGGCGATTATGGCTGTGGTGGTGGCTCTCTTCGCCTCCGGTACTGTGGACCACATTCTGGGTCGACAGGATTACTCCGATTCGACGGGTGGACGTGCTGCCCTATACCGGGCTACGTGGAAGGCTACGCTCGAGTCCCCCATCATTGGGTATGGGACTCCGCGTATGGAGCCGAGCATCGGCGTGTCGATGGGTACTCAGGGCTACCTGTGGACCCTCATGTTCTGCTTCGGTTTTGTGGGTCTGGCACTGTTCCTGTTCTTCATTCTGAGCACTATAGTGGCAGGGGCCCGAGTGAGGACCGCGGCGGGGTACTGGTTGCACAGTCTGCCGGTGGCTAGTTGCGTCGTCTTCATCTTCTACAGCTTCGATATCGCGCAGCTGAGTATTCTGTTGCTCGCCTCGATGGCTTGCCTCCGCTCGGTTCAGGAGGGTGAGGGCCTGTGACGAATCCCGCTGAGATAACCTCGGGAGGCGAGCACCCCCGCCGCCGGGCCCGCCTGCGTGAGGAGGCGGAAACCCTGGCCGAGGAGGTCGCGCTAGCCGAAGAGTACGGGTACGATTTCGCCCCCACCGTGGACGACATCCGTTCGGGTCGTTTCCCGGCCACTACGGCCCTGTCGATTGTGCCTCCCGCTCAGGGCTTCGCGCCCGCCGGGGACGATTCGGTTCTCCTCGGATCCTCCCCCGCCGTTGCTTCGGCCGCATCCGCAGATGCGGGCCCGGGTGGTGCACATCGCGGCGGGCCTCGCCGCATGGTGCAGGAGGGAACCACAAGCGAGGCTACCCCCGCGAGCGCGGTTCAGACGGCAAAGCCGGCGCAGGGCAAGAAGCAGCCCAGCCTCGCCAAGAGCGGTTCGCTGGCTTCGCTGTGCGTAATCTACGGTGCCGGCATCGCGTTCGTGACCACGATGGTGGTTTCCAACGGTATTGGCGCGGCAGGTTCGGGTGAGTTCTTCCGCCTTATGGCTCTCTTCGCCATCGCGATTTCGCTCGTAACCTTCGGTGCGGATACCGGTCTGGTGCGCACCATCTCGGCGCAGCGTGCCCTGGGGCGCTACGGGCTGCTCCCGCAGCTCATCCGCTACGGCCTCGTGCCCTCGCTGGTGACGTCGGTTTTCCTCGTTGTGGGCGTGTACGTGTACTCGTCCCTGGTGCCGATGGCTCCCGAGTATCAAGCGGCCATGCGCGTCAGTTCGGCCTTTGTGCTGGTTGCGGCGCTCATGACGGTTTTCTTCGGGGCGTTGCGCGGTCTGCACCGCGTGGTGACCTTTACGATGCTCCAGAACGTGTTGCTGCCGACGCTTCGCTTTGGCGCGGTGGGACTGGTGGTGCTGTTCTCGGGTCAGCTGATGGACCTGGTGTATGCCTGGACCGTTCCGGTGGCGATTACCGCTATTGTGGCGTTGTGGCTGTTGGAGCGTGCCTTCCCGAATGAGGAACACGTGGAGGTCTTGCCTTCCGAGGATTCCCCGGAGGAGACTTTCCGTTCTTTCTGGAGCTTCAGCTCAGCCCGAGGCGTGGCCACCGTGGTCGAAACAATCCTGGAGTGGATTGACGTGCTGGTGGTGACGGCCTTCCTGGGTGCGGCCGCCGGCGGCGTCTACGGCGCGGTCAACCGTTGCGTCCGCGTGGGCACCATGATTGAGCACACCGGTCGCGTGGTGACCGGTCCGTCGATTAGCGCGGCGCTGGCGACCCGCCAGCTGGATCGAGCTCGGGATATCTTCCTGTCCACCACTCGTGTGCTGACGGCTCTGTCGTGGCCCTTCTACCTGTCCCTGGCGTTCTTCGGACCCGTGCTCTTGCATTTCTTCGGTAAGGGCTTCGAGTCCGGCGCGGGCATCCTCTGGGTAATTTGCCCGGCGGCGATGCTCTCGATGAGTGCCGGTGGCGTGCAGTCGGTGCTGCTAATGAGCGGTAAGAGCCGCTGGCAGCTGCTGAATAAGCTGTCCTCGCTGGTTGTGGCCGTGGTCCTGAACTTCACCCTGGTTCCCGTGTGGGGGCTGTACGGTGCGGTAACGGCCTGGTCTTCGGCTCTGCTCATCGATACGTTCCTGGCCAGCTATCAGGTGTTCCGCCTGGTGGGTATCCGCGCCTCGTGGCGTGAGATGGCTCCCTCGCTGTTCCTGGGGGCCGCGGTACCCACGGCGTGTGCGCTGGTGGCGCTGCTTCTGCTGGGGCAGAGCGTGCTGGGCGTGATTGTGTACGTGGTGCTTCTGGTGCCGGTGTACGGCGGTGTGCTCTTCCGCTTCCGCAAGGCGCTGGGCATCGAGCGATTCCTGTCGGCCCGCCGCGCGAAGTCCGCCGCCTCCTAATCTTCCAAACTTTCTCCGATATTAGTGTCCGTTTTCTCTTCCAAGGATGTCCTCATGGATAACACCTCTCACACTTCCTCGGTGACGCTGGGTAGCCAGGTTCGCCGTATTCTTCGTCATCCCGTGCTGATCCTGGTATCGGTCGTGGTGTTCGCCCTGGCCGGTGCGGCCTACGGCTACATGACCAACGGCAAGTACACCGCCAAGGCTTCCCTGGTGGTCTACCCGATGGTGGTGGACCCGGCCGGTACCGGTAGCGCCAACTCCTCCAAGGTCGACATTGCCACCGAGTCTCGCGTGGCTTCCTCTCGTGAGGTGGCTACCCAGGCTGCTAAGACCCTGATTAGCGAGGGCGATACTCTCTCCGAGGCGCAGCTGACCAGCCGCCTCATGAACTCCGTGAAGGTGACCGGCACCTCCCAGACCTCGGTGCTGGATATCGAGGTCACCCGCTCCAACCCGGACGACGCCGCACGTTACGCGAACGCGATGGCGAACTCCTACCTGCAGGTCCGTTCCGATGCGCTCAAGAGCAGCGTGGACTCGGCAACCAAGCAGCTGGACGAGCAGATTGCCGCCGCGGAGGGGGACGCGAACCGTAACGCTCTGGTATCCCAGCTGCAGGAGCGTCGCGCTCAGATTCAGCTGACTTCTACTACCGGTGGCCGCGTGATGAGCCAGGCTCAAGTTCCTTCTTCTTCCTCGGCTCTTGGCCCGGTGAAGCTGGGTATTGTCGGCGCCGTGGCGGGTCTGCTGATTGGCCTGGTTCTGGCGTACGGCCGCGACCGCATGATGCGCAACGTCGGCTACGCTGACCGCCTGCAGGATGCCGGTATCCCCTTGCACGAGCTGGGTTCGACCTCGGAGGCGAACGATGCCTTCATGCTGTTGCGCACTGTGGGTGCTCCCGATGGTGATATCAAGAGCGCCGGCGCCTCCGGCGTGGTGCTTCTGCCGGGCACCGACCGCGGCGTGGAGCACCTGTACCAGATGCTGAAGCGCGTCCTGCCCAGCGAGTACGCACGCTTCACCGATTACGCTTCGGTACGCGAGGACCTGACCCGTTACACTCCCGAATCGATGGTGGCCAAGAGCGAGGCTCCGCTGGTCATCAGCCTGAGCACCGCCACTCCCCTGTCCACCCAGCTGCGTTTCGTGCAGGCTGCCGGCCTGGCCCTGGTTCCGGTCACCGCAGCTACTTCGCTGAAGTCGGTGCGTGAGCTGTTCCAGCAGCTGGAGCAGTTGGAGGGCGTCACCTCCCTGGCGGTCTTCCTGGACCGCGAGTAGCGTCGGGGCGCACCCGCGCGGGTATTCACTCTATGGTGCGGGGCTCGGCGATTCCGGTTTGTCGAGCCCCGACCGCTCATCACATTTTTGTTTCTCCCTTTGTGGGGTATTAGGAGAATACTTATGACTGAGGCAACCTCCGCCCAGGCCCGGCCCAAGCTCCTGTTGGTTTCCAGCAGCGGTGGCCATTTGAAGCACCTGACGGCTACCGCCGCCGCCTGGCAGGATTACGATCGCGTGTGGGTTAGCTTTAAGCAGCCCGACGTGGAGTCCTCGCTGGCCGATGAGAAGACTTATTGGGCGTACTATCCGACGACGCGCAATATTAAGAATGCTATTCGCAACCTTTTCTTGGCGTTTCGAATTTTTCCGAAGGAACGTCCGGATGCGGTGGTTTCCGCCGGTGCGGGTGTCGCGGTCCCGTTCTTTATTGCGGCGAAGCTTTTCCGGGTAAAGACCCTGTACATCGAGTGTTTTGACCGCCCGACTCTGCCGACGATGACGGGTAAAATGCTGTACACCATTGCTGATCGCATCATTGTTCAGAGCGATGAACAGCAGAAGAATTTCCCCGATTCTCGCGTAATTCACCCCATTTTTTAAGAGTGATGAACCTATCCCGAAAATAATACCTTCCAGTGCATAGAGGGTATTATTTTCGGGGTATAGTATTTATTAAACATACAGATACATAAAGGTCGTGCGCTCCGCTGAGGACTCACCATCCACACGAACTAACCACTCGTCAGAGAAGCGTATGCGGGGATTACTCACCATTCTCTCCGGCACGACACCACCACGTATATCCATACGATGCCCTCCGGATTTTTGCATCGGGTATGCGGGGTTACTACCGATAAATACATAGAGAGGAATAGGCGATGTCTATTCAGAACTTCCCCCAGGTCAGTGTCGATACCGCCAAGTTCGATCTGCCCGTATTTACCCCCGCTGTCGCACCGGTTCGCATCCCGACGAAGACGTACGATCTGGTGGTTTCTCTTGGCACCGACGTTCACACTTTTGACCGTCTTCTGCGCTGGGTCGAGGCCTACCTTGAGGCTCACCCGCAGGTCACCTGCCTCGTGCAGCATGGCCACACCGCGCCCATTAAGCACGCGGATAATCTGAAGCTTCTTCCCGCGGCCGAGCTGCTGGACTACTACGCCAACGCAAGCGTTGTGCTGGTTCAGGGCGGCCCCGGTTCCATCCAGGATGCGCGCCGCACCGGTGCTCTGCCCCTGGCCGTTCCGCGCCGCGCGGAGTTTGACGAGGTTGTCGATAACCATCAGGTCCCCTTCACCGCTCTGATGGAGAAGCGCGGCCACGCCGTTGTGGTGGAGAGCCGCGAGGACCTCTTCCACAAGCTGGATCTGGCGCTGTCGAACCCCTCTCTCTTCCGCACCGCCGAGCCCTACGTCTCCACTCCGGAAATCTCCGCGGCCCAGCTGGGTGAGGAGCTGCACGACCTGCTGGCCGGTAAGATTCACCGCCGCGATTCCTTCTGGGGCCGTTGCAAGCAGGCCGTCCGCGCGCACCGTGCAGGTAAGGCCGAGATGGCACGCATCGACGCCATGGCTCCCAGCGCCTAGTAAGCGCCCAGTACCGGCGCCTAGCAGCACGGGCTGAATATTTCGGTCCGCTCCCCTATTCGTGCAAGACGCCCCTGAGTCTTGCATCTTAGACCGGCACGCGAACCTCCGACCGAGAACGCGGTGACCTGCGGGTATAGGCCCGTTGCCGCTATCCGCCCACGGCGTATTCTCGGCAGAATTCGCATCGTATTATTAGGTTGCGAAACCCCGCGCACCGTATCCTAGAGAGGAATGATGCGCGGGGTTTATCGCGCACTACGAAAGGAAAATTTCATGGCAGTTCAGGAATCGACCGTCATCAATGCTAGCGTCGACCAGGTCGTCGAGGCTTTCTCCAGCGAGGATTTCGCACGCTTCGTCTGCTCCGAGGTGGGCGTTGAGTTCGGTAGCTTCTCGGTCTCCGGTGACACCTCCGCCGAGTTCACCGCAACCACCGAGCGCACCATCCCGGCCGACCGCGTTCCGGATATCGCCCGCAAGTTCGTGGGCAACGGCGTCTCCATGACCCAGGTGGACAACGTGAGCGCCCCCGCGGCTGACGGTGCGCGCACCGTCGCAACCGAGGTGAAGGTCAACGGTATCCCCGTTTCGGCCAGCGCCACCCAGCACCTGATTCCCGAGGGCGACAAGACCCGTCTGGACGTCAACGGCGAGGTTTCCTGCTCCATCCCGCTGGTGGGCAAGAAGATTGCCGCCGCTGCCGAGCCGCAGGTTGGCCGCGTGCTGAAGGTTCTGGGTACCTCCGCCGAGAAGTGGATTGCTCAGCGCTAATCGTTTCAGCGCTAATCGTCCCCGCCCAGTAGGCCGGCGTACCGCTAGTCCTCACGAGGGTTAAAGAATCCCCGCCACCCGATTGGGTGGCGGGGATTTATGCATCTTGGGGGTCACGAGAGCGGCAGGGTTTTAGGAGGCGATAATCGCCTCGGAGTACTCGCGGTCCCCCAGCAGCTCAGCGAAGCGGTGCATCTCCGCGCGCAGGTCGTGCTCGGCCTCGAGCAGGTCGACGACCTTGCGCAGCTTGGTGCTGGAGGTGTGCTCGGTGTAGGGGAAGTAGTGCACCTCCACGCCCACCTCGGCGAAGCGTTCCTCGAGGGCGCGGCCCTTCTCGGTGCCCTTCCAGTCGTCGCCTTTGAAGAAGATGTTGAAGGGCTTCTGCTTCCAGGTTTCGAGCTTGTCGGGGGTGGTTTCGATGTGCACTTCGTCCACGTAATCGATGTGGCTGACGATGGCGGCGCGCTCCTCGATAGGGATGACGGGGCGGCGGCCCTTGGTGACTTCGAGGACGTCGTCGTGCACGACGCCTGCGATCAGGTAGTCGCAGTTCTCCTTGGCCTTGCGGAGAATCTCGAGGTGACCGTAGTGGAAGAGGTCGTAGGCACCTGCGGCGTAGCCAATAATCATGAGGGGTTCCTTGTGGTTGGTAGCGGCGATGGTCGCTCCGGCGCCCCGAAGGGGTCGGAGGGTGAGGAACGCATCCGCCCCGTTCATGCGGGCGGGGCTGGTCCGAAAAAGGTTCCTCGCGGGGCGCTGGTTAGGCGAACCGCACCTATTATTTTACCAGTCATCTTTTCCCGCGGGGCTCGGATAAAACGCGGAATGAGGCGGACGCGCTGTAGCGTCCGCCTCATTCCGTCGCGATCATCTTTGGGCCGCCCAGCAAGGAGCTGGTGGGAGCCGCGCGGGCTGTGCTAGTCCTCCAGAGCGGCTTCCTTGGCGGCCTCCTCGACGGCTACCCAGGAGAGCATCGCGCACTTCACGCGAGCCACAAACTTCGAAACGCCCGCGAAGGCAGCCATATCGCCGTACTCCTCCTCGTCCAGGGTCACCTGGCCGCGGGAACGCAGCATCTCGCGGAATGCATCCACGTGGCGCTGCAGCTCAGAAAGGGTCATGCCCGAAGCCATATCCGAGAGCACGGAAGCAGCCGCCATCGAGATGGAGCAGCCGTCGCCCTCCCAGGAGACCGACTCAATGGTCTTCTCCCCGTCCTTCAGCTCGTCAGAGAGCACCACGCGCAGGTTGATCTCGTCGCCGCAGGTGGGGTTGTACTGGTGGTTATCAGCGCTCGCATGGCCGGCGGGAACCTCCACGAGGTGCTCGCCGATGCGCTCCTTAGAATGCTCCAGGATGATGTCCTGGTAGAGAGCTTCGAGAGACATTTTGGTCTTCTTCCGTGTGTTGAATCGTCTAGTGAGGATAACGCGGCCGCGCACGGCAGCCCGGGTATGCCCGCCGTGCGCGCCGTAGAGGTTAGAGGCCGAAGTAGGGGCGCACCTCGGCGAGAGCCTTCAGGAACGCGTCCACGTCCTCGGTCGTGTTGTAGATGTAGGTGGAGGCGCGGGTCGAGGCGGTCACGCCGGCGCAGCGGTGCAGCGGCTGCGCGCAGTGGTGACCCACGCGCACGGCGATACCCTGCGTATCGAGCAGCTGGCCCACGTCGTGCGGGTGCACACCGTCAATGGCGAGGGCCACCAGGCCCGCGCGCTGGGCGGGATCGGTCGGGCCCAGCAGGCGCACGCCCTCGATCTTCTGAACGCCCTCAACCAGGCGAGCGCCCAGCTCGTGTTCCCACGCTTCAACGTTCTCCATGCCCAGGTGCTGCAGGTAGCGCACGGCGGCGGCGAAGGCGACCGCCTGCGAGACGCGCTGGGTACCGGCCTCGAACTTGATGGGGGCGGGCATGTACTCGGCGTCCTGCAGACCCACGCGGGTGATCATGGAGCCGCCGGTCAGGAAGGGCGGCAGGGCGTTCAGCAGCTCTGCACGACCGTAGAGGGCCCCGATGCCGGTGGGAGCCAGCATCTTGTGACCGGAGAAGGCGGCAAAGTCGACGTCCAGGGCGTGGAAGTCCACGGGCATGTGCGGTACGGACTGGCAGGCGTCCAGCACGACGAGTGCGCCGTGCTTGCGGGCCAGAGACACCAGGCGCGGCACGTCGGTAATCGCGCCGGTCACGTTGGAGACGTGAGTGAAGGCCAGGATGCGGGTCTTCTCATTGACGATGCCCTCGGCGGCCTCGTAGTCGATGCGGCCGTCCTCGGTGGCGGGGATGTGGCGCAGGGTTGCGCCGGTGCGCTGGGCAAGAATCTGCCAGGGAATCAGGTTCGCGTGGTGCTCAATCTCGGTGGTGACGATTTCGTCGCCGGGGCCCAGCGCAAAACGCTCGGCAGGCTTGCCGCCGATGCCCTGGGAGGCGTTACCGATGCTGTAGGCGATGAGGTTCAGCGCCTCGGTGGCGTTGGAGGTCCACACCAGCTCCTCCTCCGTGGCACCCACGAAGCCGGCCACGGTGCGGCGAGCGTCCTCGAAGAGGTCGGTCGCCTCGACGGCAAGGGTGTGCGCGCCGCGGTGTACGGCGGAGTTGGCGCGCAGGTAGAAGTCGCGTTCTGCGTCGAGAACCTGCAGGGGTTTCTGGCTCGTAGCCCCGGAATCCAGGTAGACCAGGGGGTGCCCGTTGACCTCGGTGTTGAGGATCGGGAAGTCCTGGCGGAGCTGACGCACAACGTCGTCGCTCAGGGGGATGTTGGCGGGGGTGGAGTATTCAGCCACGGGTACCTTCTTCTCTCGCTCATACGCTCCACGGGGCGGGTATTTTCCCGTCGTGGAGCGTATAACGTCATTCTTTTCTAGCTTATTCCCTTGAGTGGCTCTTGCATAGTTAGGTAGAGCCTAGTTCGCGGGGCGCACAGCGGCGAGGCAATCGGCTAGGATGCGGATGCGGCCCCGTGGTAGCGCTGCTGGGTAGCCTGTAGGCCCTCCTTGATGAGCATGACGGTTGCATCCGCGGCGTTCGAGATGAGGAACGGCAGAGCCTTCGCCTCGGTACTGCTGAAGGGTTTGAGCACGAAGTCCGCGGTGTCCATGCGTCCGGGCGGACGACCGATGCCGGTACGCACGCGGTAGTAGTCCTTGGTGCCCAGTGCCTTGGTGATATCGCGCAGACCGTTATGGCCGCCCTCTCCCCCACCAATCTTAAGCTTGATGGTGTCGAAGGGGATGTCGAGCTCGTCGTGGACGACGATGATATGCTCGGGGTCGATGCCGTAGAACTTGGCGACGGCGCTGACCGGGCCGCCGGAGGTGTTCATGTAGCCGAGAGACTTCATGAGGATGACCTTGGGGCCACCAAAACCGAGGCGCCCCTCCACCACAACCGCGGAGGCCTTGGAATGCTTCTTGAAGCTGCCGCCAACTTCCTTGGCGAGCTCGTCTAGAACCATCTGACCAATATTGTGGCGGGTTTTCTCGTACTCCGGGCCCGGGTTCCCCAGACCAACAATGAGCCACGCATCAGACATATCTTCGCCCTTTCCACGGCGCTGTAAAAGGTTTTTTAGAAAATTCATGGACTACACCATTCTATGAGTATGGCCCGCTACCACCTCAGAAGAGAGGTAGCGGCGGGCCATCCACAGATCACTGTTGCGCTAGGCGCAGGGCGCGGTCTTAGTGCTTTGAGTTATCTGAGTCGTGAGCTTCGCCAGCCTAATCTGATTCCTCGGAAGCTTCAACGATGTCACCCTCGGGTGCGTTTTCGCCTTCTTCACCGGGCTCGGGAACGTCGAGTTCCTCGGGCTCAGAAACGTTAACGATCAGCAGTTCAGCGTCTGCAACCAGGGTTACGCCTGAGGGCAGTTCAACATCTGATGCCAGAACGTGAGCGCCAGCTTCGCGGCCTTCGATGCTCACGGTCAAAGCTTCGGGTGCCTTCAGTGCGTCAGCTTCAACCAGAAGAACGGTTTCTTCCTGGTTAGCAACGGCGCCAACAGCGGGCTCGCCTTCAACGTGTACAGGAACCTCGATCTCAACGCGCTCGCCGCGCTTAACGGTCAGCAGGTCGATGTGCTGCAGTTCGGGGCGGATTGCGTGACGCTGGATGTCCTTGATCATTGCGAGGTGTGATTCACCTTCGATGTCGAGGTCGAGGATAGCGTTGGGGACGCGGGCAGCCAGGGTGGTTGCGTGGCCGGGGAGTACTACGTGCTTGGGCTCTTCGCCGTGGCCGTAGATGACGGCGGGGATGTCGCCTGCCATGCGGATGCGGCGCGCGTAGCCCTTGCCGAAGTCGCTACGTACGGTAGCTGAAATTTTGATGGTATCTGACATGAGTCGTCCACCCTTTCTTGGTTAGAAGTGATGCGCCAAGTGGAATAGGGACTGGCGCCAGAAATCTCTTTCCAACCAGCCACCGTCAGTTACGGACCTACACGTTTCGTGTATTCCACCGCCTTGGCCAAGACAATATTGTACAGGTTCCCGGCTCTTCTTCAAGAGCCGGGAACCTGTGATATGGCGATTTTCACGCCTTTTATGCTGTTGTCAGCGGTATGAGTCCGAATCCTTAAGGGATTAGGAACCCATTTCTGCCAGGTATGCGGCCAGCGCCTCGCGGTGATCGCGCGGGGTGAATCCCGCGGCAATCAGCTTGGACAGGTCCATCGCCGAGTTCGTCGGACGGTGAGCGAAGAGCTCAGCGTTGGCGAAGTATGCCTCGGTGGTGGTGTCGCTGACGCGTGCCGGGTCGTGGCCGGTACCCTCGTACACCGCGCGGGCGAACTGGGCCCAGTTGATGACCTCGCCGGTGTTCGACACGTTGTAGGTGCCGTATTCCGCGCCCGAGAAGAGCAGGTGCAGAGCAGCAGCTGCCAGGTCCTGGGTGAAGGTCGGGCGACCCCACTGGTCGGCAACCACGGACGGGTCGATGCCGCGCTCTGCCAGGGAGGCCATGGTGCCCACGAAGTTCTTACCGGCACCAACAACCCAGCTGGTGCGCAGGGTGTAGTGCTTACGCCACGCGGCGGCGGCAACCTCACCGGCTGCCTTGGACGCGCCGTAAACACTCAGCGGTGCCAGGGGGTAATCCTCCGGGTACTCCTCGCCCAGGGGCAGGGAGCCATCGAAGACGTAGTCGGTGGATACGTGAACCAGCGGCAGGTTGGCTTCCTCGCAGATGGAGGCGAGCGCGCTCACGCCCAGGGCGTTGGCTGCCCAGGCTTCGCGACGACCCTCGGGGGTCTCGGCCTGATCCACTGCAGTGTAGGCCGCGGCGTTGATGACCGCGCGGAAGGAGCGCCAGCGGAAGGCGTCGCGCCACTGCTCGGGCTTGCCCAGGTCCAGGCGGTCACGGTCGACGGCCACGAAGGGTACGTTCTGCTCGGTGAGCTGGCGAACCAGCTCGGTGCCGAGCTGACCGCCCGCGCCAATAATCAGAATCGGGTCGGCTTCGAGGGGCTTAATCTCGTTCAGGCGCGGGTGGTTGCGGTCCTTCTCGGAGAGCTCAGCCTTTGCCAGGTCGATGGGCCAGTCGATGGCGACAGTTTCATCGGCCAGGTTCAGGAAGCTGTAGCCGGATACCGCATCCGCCGACCAGTGGTCGTTGACCAGGTAGGTGTAGGCGGTGTTCTCTTCCAGGGTCTGGAAGGAGTTGCCCACGCCGCGGGGCACGAAGATGGCGGTGTCCGGGCCCAGCTCAACGGTGACGACCTTGCCGAAGGACTCGCCGGCACGCAGGTCAACCCATGCGCCGAAGATGCGGCCGGTCGCAACCGACACGTACTTGTCCCAGGGCTCGGCGTGGATACCGCGGGTGGTACCCACCGAAGCGTTGAACGAAATGTTGTTCTGCACCGGGTTGAAGTCGGGCAGGCCGGCGGCGACCATCTTTTCGCGCTGCCAGTTCTCCTTAAACCAGCCGCGGTTATCGCCGTGCACCGGCAGGTCGATGATGAGCAGGCCGGGAATCTCGGTCTCGGTAACCTTCAGCTCCTTGGTCATTACTGACCAGCCTTCGCGTACTTAGCCTCGACCTCAGCCTTCAGGGGCTCCCACCAGCCGCGGTTGTCGGTGTACCACTTGATGGTGTCTGCCAGGCCGGACTCGAAGTCGGTGAACTTCGGCTCCCAGCCGAGCTCTGCACGCAGGCGGCTACCGTCGATGGCGTAGCGCAGGTCGTGACCGGGGCGGTCGACAACGTGCTCGAAGTCGTTCTCGTCCTTGCCCATCAGGCGCAGGATGGTGCGCAGAACGGTGATGTTGTTCTCTTCGCCGTCCGCACCGATGAGGTAGGTTTCGCCAATCTTACCCTGCTCCAGGATGCGCAGCACGGCCGAGGAGTGGTCGGATGCGTGAATCCAGTCACGAACGTTCAGGCCCTCGCCGTACAGCTTCGGGGTCAGGCCCGAGAGGATGTTGGTGATCTGGCGAGGAATGAACTTCTCGATGTGCTGGTAGGGGCCGTAGTTGTTCGAGCAGTTCGAGATGGTGGCCTCGATGCCGAAGGAACGAACCCAGGCGCGTACGAGCAGGTCGGAGCCTGCCTTGGTGGAGGAGTACGGGGAGGAGGGGTTGTAGGGGGTGGTTTCGGTGAATTTGGCGGGATCGTCCAGCTCAAGGTCGCCGAAGACCTCGTCGGTGGAGATGTGGTGGTAGCGGGTGCCGTGCTTACGGACCGCCTCCAGCAGGCTGAAGGTACCCACCAGGTTGGTGTGAATAAAGGGTTCGGGGTTGGCCAGCGAGTTGTCGTTGTGAGACTCCGCCGCGTAATGGACAACAGCGTCAGCCTTGCCGACCAGTTCGTCTGCCAGCTCGCGATCCGCGATGTCGCCGACGACGAGCTTGAAACGCGATTCGGGAAGACCTTCCAAAGACGCAGCATTTGCGGCGTAGGTCATCTTATCCAGCACGGTAATCGTGTGATCAGTGTTATCGATGAGGTGGTGAACAAAGTTCGAACCAATAAAACCGGCACCGCCGGTAACAAGAATGTGAGCCATACGGTAGATTTTACCCGGCTAAAGAGCGATTTTTACGCCTCAACAAAGAGATAAACATGACACAATAAGAAGTTATGAAGGGAATTATTCTTGCCGGCGGTACCGGAAGCCGTTTGCACCCCATCACTCAGGGTATTAGCAAGCAGCTCACTCCGGTCTATGACAAGCCGATGATTTACTACCCGCTGTCCACTCTCATGCTGGCGGGTATCCGCGATATTTTGATTATTACCACTCCTGCCGATCAGGAGCAGTTCCAGCGACTGCTCGGTGACGGTTCCCGTTTCGGTATTAATCTCGAATATAAAGTTCAGCCTTCCCCGGACGGCCTGGCTCAGGCATTTATTCTGGGTGCTGATTTTATTGGTAATGACCCCGTAGCCCTCGTGCTCGGTGACAATATCTTCTACGGTCCCGGCCTGGGTACTCAGCTTGCCACCTACGAGCAGAAGGATGGCGCGACCGTCTTCGCTTATCGGGTTGCTGATCCTCGCGCTTACGGTGTGGTGGAATTTGATGAGGACTTCAACGCCCTCTCTATTGAGGAGAAGCCCGAGAACCCCAAGAGCGACTACGCTATTCCGGGTCTGTATTTCTACGACTCGAAGGTTGTAGAGTATGCACGTCAGATTAAGCCTTCTCCGCGCGGTGAGTTGGAAATCACTGACCTTAACCGCGTCTACCTGGAACAGGGTAAACTGAAGGTTGAGGTTTTGCCGCGCGGCACCGCATGGCTCGATACCGGAACCTTTGATTCACTCGCTGATGCCACTAACTTCATCCGCACTGTTCAGAGCCGTCAGGGTCTGTCCGTCGGTTGCCCGGAGGAAATTGCGTGGCGTCACGGTTGGCTTTCCGACGAGCAGCTCCGCGAGATTGCTACCCCGCTTACCAAGAGCGGTTACGGTAGCTACCTGCTCGGATTGCTCCGCTAAGCTTCACACCGCAACCCAGGGGATATACCGTATCCCTTCACCGCCCGCGGCAGTACTCCACGTCACGGGCACACACTAACTCAAACTTTCTGGAGTATTCTCACTACTATGACCATTTTGGAATTCTTCCGCACCACGAGGGCTAACCTCTGGTTGCTGATTATTGGCATCATCATTGGTGCCGCGGTGGGCTTCGGCTATGCATCCCTGCAGCCGAAGGTGTACGCCGCCTCGTCCTCGGGCTACGTGACCGTGGGCGAGTCCGGTACGGTGGATGTTCTCTCGGGCTCTACAGCCGCTAAGGAGCGTGCTCGCTCCTACGCAGCTATCGTCTCCTCCGAGGCCGTGGCACAGAAGATTAAGCAGAACACCCCTGAGCTCTCCCTAACCACCGGTCAGATTCGTTCTAGCCTCACCGCAACCGCAGGTGACAATGCTGCGCTGATTACCGTGAGCGCCCAGGCTTCTTCCCCGAAGAACGCACAGCTGCTCGCCAACAGCGCTCTGCAGGCTACCGCTGACTACATCAAGGAAATTGAGCAGAACCCCGGTAACGCTCAGGCCCTGGTTAACGGCGATAGCAACGCTGCGGCAACCCCCTCTGCAAGCAGCAATACCGTCCGCGTGATTCCGCTGAACAACGCAAGCGTCAACCCGCCGCTGGTTTCCCCGAACTACCAGCAGAACACTCTGATTGGCGCCGTTATCGGCCTGGTCGTGGTGTACACCGCCATCTTCCTGCGCCGCGCACTGGATCAGCGCATCCGCACCCGTGACGACGCCACCAAGGCAACCGGCGCAAGCATCCTGGGTGTGCTGCCCGTCAGTGAGGACCTGAACGAAGAGAACATCGTGAACGGTGACACCGACGACCACATCGCTCAGGAATCGATTCGTCAGCTGCGTACCAACCTGCGCTTCGTGAATGTTGATACTCCCCCGCGCTCCTTTATCGTCACCTCCGCTGTGCCCGGTGAAGGTAAGTCGACCGTGTCGCTCTCGCTGGCTCGTTCCCTGGCCGACGCCGGTTCACCCGTCATCCTCATTGACGCCGACCTCCGCCGCCCGACCGTGGCTAAGAAGCTGAAGCTCGACGCCAAGGTCGGTCTGACCCAGGTTCTGGCCGGTCAGGTGGAGATTGCAAACGCCGTGCACCAGCTGGGCGATTCGAACCTTTTCGTGCTTCCCGCGGGCCGCATCCCCCCGAACCCCTCTGAGCTTCTGGGCTCGGACAAGATGCGCCAGCTCATCAAGGAACTCTCCGAAGAGTTCATCGTGGTGGTCGACGTTCCGCCGCTGCTGCCCGTGACCGATGCATCGTTGCTCTCCCACTCTGTGGACGGCGTGATTCTGGTCGGTTCGATTGGCCGCAGCCACCGCGAGCAGATGACCGAGGCTTCCAGCATCCTGAAGAAGGTCAACGCGAACCTCTTCGGTCTTGTTCTGAACCGTGCACCCCGTAAGGGCCTGGGTAACTCCTACTACGGCTTCGGTTACGCAAGCACCTACGTGGGCTACGCAACCTACTACGGCTACGGTAAGGACGGCGATAAGAAGTCCTCGAAGTCGAAGTCCTCAGCCCCCAAGGCATAACCTTTCGACCCTCTCCCCACGGGGAGCAACATACGGCGGGAAGGGCAGTGTTTCTGTCCCTCCCGCCGTATACTTATTTGGTATAGACCGGTGCACCGAAAGGTTATTGTGACCACTCACTCCACCAATACCCCGGAGCCGCTCACCACTCCGCTCGCGGCACGGATTCGGCTTGCGCACGCCTACTTCCAGCACATAGCCGATAAGCATTCCATCGACGTTCTGCATATCAAAGGCTATGCGTTCTCGCAGGAAATTTACCGCAAGGGTAGGTACAGCTCCGACGCTGACCTGTTGGTCCGTCCATCGCAGGTGGACCGCTTTGTGCAGATTCTCCTGGCGGATGGCTGGCGTATCCAGGCCCACTTTGAGACGGGCTCAGTGTTCGAGCACGCCATGACCCTCTACCATGCCTCCTGGGGCCTGACCGATATTCATCGATTCTTCCCCGGCCTCGGCCGCCACGGTGACTACGAGAAGACCTTTGACCGTATTTGGGCAGCCCGCCGTACCCGATTCATCGCTCACCGGCCCTGTACGGTCCCCTCAGACCTGGATGCGCGCCTTATCGTGGTGCTACACCGTGCCCGCGCCGCGTCCCGTTACAGCGCGGATATCAACTATCTGGTGAACCGCATGTCCTACGCAGACTGGCAGCGGCTTAAGGAACGTGCCAACGAGCTCGATTCAAACCTGGCCTACAGCGCGGCCATGGGCGGGCTTGAACAGTACCGAGGCGATCGCGACTATCTGCTGTGGCTTTCCGTTTCGCAGGATGTCCCCCACTACGTTCAGTGGATTGGTCGGCTTCGGTCGGCAACCACCCTGCGCGATAAGCTACGCACCCTGAAGAATATCTTCTTCGTCAATAAGGACCACCTGGCCATGCAGCTTGGCCGTACCCCCACGCGTGCCGAGGTGCGTGCCAAGTTCTTTGAACGCTTCGGAATCGAGGTGAAAAAATGACCGTGGAATCCCCTCAGCCCGTGTATGGTATCCCCGAAAATATCGCCTACGTACATTCCGAGGAGTTCGCCAAGTACTCCCCCACCGCCACGTATATCGCGAATCTAGACACCGGGGAGCACTCTATCCTGCAGGGCTCGGCCTCCATCATCTGGGGTCTTTTCGAGGAACCCACGAGCGAGGAGGAAGCGATTGAGACCATCTGTGAGCTCTACGAACAGCCCGCAGAGGTTATCGCGCCGCAGATTGAGGATTTCATTCCCGAGCTGCTCGCCAAGAACCTCTTGGAGACTCTCTAGGGCCTCTCTGTAGCTTGAAAAGCGGGTATAACGTAAAGAAGGCGGGGCGGTCAGACTTTTAGTCTGACCGCCCCGCCTTCTTTATCTCCATGAACGCTCGAAGAGCACGAACAAGCGAGAGAAGCGCCTTTACTGGTCTTCGGGAAGCGCCTGGATGTAGGACTTCAGTCGGCTGATAAAACGAGCCTCCGAGAAACCGTCAACGTGCTCACGGATGTAGTCGGCGTCCCAGTCCTTCGGGTTGAAGACCTCCAGAGCTGCCTGTAGCTGCTCCACCGTGGGCTGCTCGATGAACACGCCCGTCTTACCTTCCTGAATCGTATCCAGGAAGCCACCCGCGCGGTACGCGATGACCGCCTTGCCGCTCGCTCCGGCCTCCAACGGAGTGATGCCGAAGTCCTCGTAGGAAATTGCCAGCAGCGCCAGGCAGTGGCGGTAGGCGTAGCGCAGCTGCGCATCCGTCACACCCGAGGCAATCCGAATCGTGTCACCCGCAATCTGCTGCAAGTGTTCCTTCTCGGGACCGTGACCAATCACCAGCAGTTTCTTGCCCAGGTTATTGCAGGCTTCCACGGCCTTGTCCACGTTCTTGTAGGGCAGCAGACGCGAAACAATCAGGAAGTAATCCTCCCCGCTCATGAACTCTTCAAGACCCGGAATCGGCTCCGTCGGAGCTTTAGGGTCCACCGAGTGCGGGGGGAAGAAGATCGGAACGTCCTTCTTGCCGTACACGTTCTCGATGCGCTTCTTAATGACGCTGGCGTTCCCCACGTAAATCGCTGAGCGGTGCGCAGCCCAGTGATCCCACAGCATCAGCGCCGGACGTAGCGTCTTCAGCAGCAGCGGCACGGGACCGGTGCTCTTCTCGCCCAGGTACTGATCGCTCAGGTAGAGCCAGCGAGCCGGCGAGTGGCAGTAGATAAACTTGCGACCCGCGTAGTTGAAGCCGTGCGCCCAACCCGTCGTCGATACCACGGCACGCTCCGCGGGAACCTTCAGAAGGGAGGAAGCCAGCGGAAGAATCGGCAGGGCCATGCGGTGGTTACGGCGCAGGTAGCCAATCTTGTTCAGAGGACTCGTGATGATTTTCGCGTCCTTGAACTCGGGGAACGTTCCCTCCGGGTCGTACAGGGTCGTGTAAATCGGGGCGTCCGGGAACGCGCGATGCATAGCCAAGACCACGCGCTCGGCGCCTCCACGCTGAGTCAGGTAGTCGTGAGCAATTGCGATTTCCTCTGTTGCCTCCGGCTTCACAAAGGGTACGTAGCGACGCACCAGGTGCGCCACCTTCTTCAAGCCCTTCGGAATATCTGCCAGCACCGCGTCGGGATTCTTCGGCCCGGTAAACGGAGCGGAGGTCAAGAGCTGAGCGAGTGACATTTTCTTTTCCCTCCTAGAAAACTTTCTGTGCGCGTTCGGGATAATGAATACCTGCGTAGGATGCAGCCTCAACCTGCAGAGCCACCAGCTTCTCGGCCAGCTTCGCCGGCAGTTTGAGCAGAATCTTATCGCTCGCATCGCCCAGGGTCTTGATGGTCTTCTCGGTCGTGAACCGGGCCAGGGTCTTGACCAAGAAACCCCACGGGCCGCTCGGGTTCGGGGCCGGATGTGCGGCATCTCCGTGCTTACGGACGAAAATCGTGCGGGCAGATCCCGAGTGCAGGGCGCGCAGGGCACGCACCGCGGTGGTGGTGGCCTCAGCATAGTGCTTGACCTCAACCTCGTCAGAAATAATGATGCGGCCACCGGCATCGTGCACCATCTTGCCCATGTCTACGTCTTCCCAACCGTAGAGGCGGTAAGCCGGATCATAGCCTCCGGTACGCTCGTAGAACTCAGCGGAAATCGACGAGTTTCCGTTCCAGTACAGCCAGCGTCCCTCTTCGGCCACGCTCAGGGCACCTTGCTTAAAGCGCGCATCGCGGAAGTTACCGTACACACGGGAGTACGGGGTGTCCGGGTACACGTTCTTGAGGGTACCAATCACGCCGTCGTAGTCGCGGTGCAGACGAATCTGGTTAGCGACGTAATCGGGAGCCGGCTGCAGGTCGTCATCGCAACGGATGAGGATATCGGCATCAGCCGCGCGGTGGCCGGCGTTCAGCGCCGCCACTCGGCCGCGGTTCTCCTCAAAGACAATCTTGGTCAGGTTCAGCTTGCCCTCGGCGATGTAGCGATCAACCACGGCCTCGCTGTTATCGATATCGCCATCGAGGACCACGATGACCTGGAAGTCCTTCTCCGTCTGCTCGGCAAGCGCATCCAGCGGGTAGTGCAGAATCTCCGCGCCACCGCGAGAGGGGATAATGACCGCAGCCTTGTAACGGTGAGTCGTCATGCTTTTCCTTCGGGTTGAGGTGAGATGAGAGTTTGAGTGAAATATCCCGTGGGGAGGGATCAGACGTAGGGATTAGCGAGCGAAGCGTTCCAGAACCTCGCCCACGCGAACCTTGCCCGCCTCGGGAGAGTAGTTCTCCTGCCAACGCCAGAACAGTTCGGAGGTGCGTTCCGCCAGGTCGGAGGAGTTCTCGCGCAGTTCCTCCCCTAGGCTCTTGATGGCGGCGGCCAAATCCAGAGGCTGACCGGCCGAGACGATATAGGGGTAGGATTCGCCGCCCACGACCTCGGCTAGGGCGCCGGCATCACTCACAATGACGGGAATGCGGGCGCTCATCGCTTCAGCAACCACAAGGCCGAAGGACTCGGGCGCGATGGAGGGAACCACCAGCATATCGATGGAACCAAAAAGCTGGTCCGGGGTGGTCCAGCCGAGTCGGGTGCTGAAAGACGACACCTGCTTCAGCGCTTCCTCCACCTCGGTGCGCTCCTCATCCGAGGCAAACACGGGTTCACCGCCGATGACCAGGTCGTAGGCGACCTCGTCAGCATTCAAAACGCTCATGGCCGAGCAGAGGGTCGCGATACCCTTCGAGGGGGTCAGACGGCCCAGGTACCCCACGCGCAGGCGGCGGTCGCCCACGCTGTGGTCCAGGGCGGTGGACACGCCGCTCACCCAGTTTGCAAAGACTTCGCTGCCGGGGCAGGAGTGCTCCACATAGCGGCTGGGAACCAGAGTCACGGAAGCCTTGCGACGGGCGAAAGGCACCAGCTTGGCGTTCAATCCGGCCGGTAGCTGGTGCAGGTGCACAATGCGGTTCTTACGACCGCCAGTGGCCGCTGCAGGAACCAGGCCGTTGCACCAGAGCAGAACGTCCTTGTGGCGGGTATGCCAGCTACGCAGAGCCACCATGTACTGTGCGCGGTTCTTAGCCGGCAGTACCACACGTGCAAAGCCTTCATCCGCAGCAGCTTCCACGAGCTGATTGGGCTCGGAGGGGCCGACGATGGTGACCTTATAGCCAAGGCTCCGGGCCGCGCGGGCCACGTTCAGGAGCATGACCTCACCGCCGCCCATATCACCGTTATTGGTAGCGATGTAGAGTTCTTTCATCGTTATACTTTCCTCGCCCGCTGACGGATAGAACTGACGTCAAACGATTTAGAAGTAGTCGACTTCTTGGGCGTTTCTTGATGGGTTACAGGGGCAGGAGCTTCATTCTCAATAAGCTCGCCGTTCTGCAGCGCAGGTTTTTCGTCGCTGCTCTGCGCCTTCTGCATAGCACCTGGTTCATGATGTCCGCTATCCGAAGCGTCCAGATCCTTATCCGGGTTCAGGTACAGCAATGCAAGACCCACCACGATAGCCCAAGGCACAGTCAGAATCACCTCACCAAGACGCTGAGAGGTAATAATGATAATCACCATTGCGGCTTCGGCGATAACAATGCGCTGAGCACGCGGCTGCTTCCACATGAATGCGGCAGAAATCATCAGGCCTACAATCACAATCATATAGAGCCATCCGGCCTCCTGGACCAGCGTCATATATGAATTGTGGAAATAGAAGTAACGATTCTGAAGTGGCACCTGAGCGGTACCCAGACCGCCACCATACCAAGGAACCATATCAATCATGCGGTACATGGTCTCATCGATTCGTTCACGCAGAAGGTCACTACCGAGTCGATCCGCGAAGGCACCGGCACGCGCAAAATTATCTTCCAGGTAGTTCACAGCCTGGTAAAACAACAACGCAAGAACTGCTTTACCGAACAAATTCAGGCGATGAGAGAAGTACAACCACAGGACAGCAAAAGCATATGCGGCAAGAGAGGTACGGGAACCGGTCAGCCACAGCATGCCGGAGGTAACAACAAAAGCAACGATACGGTGACTTGTCTTTCGGACCATAGCCACGAAAAGGAAGCCAAAAATTGCGTAATACAGACCAGACTGATTCTTATCGTTCAGCCAGCCGGTCAGCGTACCGCCGTAGTTATCGGGCGCAATACCTGCATAAAATCCAATGAGGTTGAAAATAAGGCCCGCAGCCACGCCAAAGATGAGGGAACGAATGTCAATCCTCTTTTGAGCAATCTGCAACGCCAGAAGAAGGACCACAGCCATGCGGATTGCACGGCGAATCGCTTCATCAACAGAAATGCCGTTAAAAGCTAGACTTTCAAACAAAGCCCAGCCAACAGCAAACAAGATGATTGAGAAGAACAAGGAGTTATACCGTGTCTCCAAGGTGGCAGGTTTTGTCAGCTTGTACAAGACAAACAACATCACAACAACGGTACCCACAGGCATGGTCACAATGGGCGTAGGGACGCCGATGAAGATCAGACCAAAACCAGCCCAAAAATCAAGCATTGACAGTCTTGAGACGCTACCGACAAGGTACTTTACTTCACCCGCGGTGGCCTGCCCAATGCGATATGCCTGGAGAGAATTAGGATTTTTATCCTGCTGAGAAGCTGCGGTCTCTGTACTTTGCGAGAAAGACACGGTCATTTCTTCTCCAATGTGCGAGTGTAAATATCAACCGTCTGAGCAGCCATCTGCTCATTCGAAATCCAGGTGAAAGGCTCAGCCTCACTCTTCTGCAGCTGCGCACGCATAGCCTGCAGAACATCCTGAGTCAAGGTTGCACTTTGACGGTCTACCAGCTCGTCGGCGCCCAAAATCTCCGGGTTGCCGCCCACAGCGGTAGCGACCGTCTTCAGACCAGCTGCCTTAGCGTCCAGCAGAGTGTAGGAGCAGTTCTCCCACACCGACAGCTGAACAATCATGTCGCTACGGCCCATCGCCTCAATCGGGTTAACGAAGCCGCTGAAGGTCACCGAATCACCCAGGTTCAGACGCTGAGCCTGAGACTGCAACTCGGACGCCAAATCACCAGAGCCCGCAATCTCAAGATGCGCCTGCGGGTAATCAACACGAAGCTGCGCAAAAGCAGCCAGCAGCACGTCAATACCCTTCTCAGGGGACAGACGGGACAGCGAGAGAATACGCGGACCTCCCTCTGCGGGAACACGCTGTTGCTCAACAGCCGCGTGCACCTCGGGGATATCCACGCCGTTGTACACCAGCTCCACGCCACGAGCGCCCCACTTGGCACGCATCTGATCAGCGGTAGAACGAGAAACAGCAATCGCCTGATCGGTGCCCCACAGGCGCACACGATGCACGGTCTCCATGAGCTTAGAACGCCAGGAGCTACCGTGGTACACCGAGTCATTACCGGCAATACCGTGCTCAGTGGTCAGAAGCTTCGGTACGCAGGTACCGCGCTTGATGACGCTACGGATGCGTAGTGCGTTGACCACAGCGGTCGCTACAACGTCCGCATACGCCAGGTGGCTGTGCACAATATCCGGGCGGAGCTGCTCAACAGCCTTCTGCAAAGAAACAAAGGAAGTCTTAAAACCGTAGTCGGGGCCGAACTCAGCCTTGATGACGGTGACGCCCAGTTCCTCGAGGCGGCTCGTGAGCTTACCCTCGGGCGCGAGAACCACCAGGTTAAAGCCGGGGAGCCCGGCACGTGCCATATCGACAACGTGCCGAGCTACTCCACCAAAATCGGGAACCGGAACGACCCATAGAGCCGTTGGTGTAGAGGTCATGCCTTAGTCAACTTTCGAGTGAGGAAAGAACGGAAGGATGCAGAAACCTTAGTTTCAATGGAAATATGCACCAGGTAAGCGAAGCAGATCACCAAAACCAATGCAATAATACGTGCCCCCCAGGGACCAGCCACCGGGTAGAACATATCAACAAGCATATAACCGACCATAGCGTGGCCCAAGTAAAGGGGATAGGAAATGCGTCCCAAGAAATTCAGCGGACCCCTCGAAAGTACCGGAACATTCTTCAGGTATACAACGATGAAGAACACCAGACTAATCAATGCCACACCGATTCCATGAGCAAGATCATGCATCAGCGCCGCGTTGAGGGAAGCCAGAATCGCAAAGTACGGAATATGCCAGGTGAACTTTCGATCATGGCTGTACATGAAGAACACCATGCCCAAGCTAAAGAGTGAAGAATGTTCCGCAACCGCGGCCCACACAATCATCTTCGGTGCTCCACCGAGAGAAGCCTCCGGGTGGAAAAGCAGACACAGAGCCGTACCGATAACCGACCAGGTGAGCAGAATCGTAGTCAGCTCCCCACGGTAAATCTTTCCCTTCCGGATAATCAGGTACAGGGCAACCATCACGTAGAACTGCAGTTCCACTGCCAGCGTCCAGTACACCTGATCCACGTTATCCACACGCAGGAAGCGTTGCAGCATCGTCGTGTTAATCAGGGTCTGCGGAATCGTAATATGGCGTCCGGGGTTTCCGTAGATGAAATACACCAGAGCCGATACCGCCAGCGCAAACCAATAGGTCGGGTAGATACGAGAAAAACGCGAAACCGCGAACTTCAGTGCCGACCCACTCTTGATAGCGCTGAGCAGAATCACGAAACCGGAAATGATGAAGAAGAGCTGAACACCCAACTCGCCCAGAGGAATGTCATAGGGCGAAGGAGCAGTCCGCGGATAGTTCTCCGTAGCGGGAACACCCAGGTGATAAATCACCACGGTAATAGCAGCCAGGCCGCGGAACCCGTCCAGCTCCCGGAAACGCCCGGGAGTGATGAAGTCCTGATCAAGGACGTCACCCTCCCGAGCTTTTACGGTCTGAGACTTGGCCATAGATGCCGGTCCTACAGCCACTTCTCGAGGCGGTCCAGGGCGGTGAAGAAGCCTTCACCGTTGTTGATGTGACCCTGCCAAATCTCAGGGATGAAGGATGCCTTCGGGGCCAGCTCACGCAGCTGCTTGCCCAGTGCGGCCCAGTCCACGTCGCCTTCGCCAACCTGAACGCCCTCACCGTCAACACCAACGCCGTCCACCAGGTGCAGGTGAATCGACAGCGGTGCCAGCTGCTCAACAGCCTCCGACAGCGGAATGTTCAGGAAGTTAGAAGCCAGCATGGTGTGGGAGATATCCAGGCAGAGCGCGGTGTCGTAGGCACGCGAGAACTCCGCGGTGTCCTTCGGATCCAGGAACAGGTTGTGGTACTGCTGACCACCCATCAGCCAGGGGTACGGGGGCAGGGTCTGAGCGGCCAGGCGCACGCCGGATGCGTCCAGGTGCTTCAGGGCCTCACCAATACGCTCGTACTTTTCGGCACGCTCGGAGACGGGGATGTGCTTGTCCTTGGTGAAGCCACCCATGGTCACAACCATGATCGGGTCCTCGTCCACGGTGAAGTAGCGGGTCAGGTCACGGGTGATGTCGATGGTGCGCTGCACCTCGGCGATGGAGCGTTCCCACACCTCGGGGTCCTTCGAGGCGAGGTCCACGAGGAAGTCGCCAGCGAAGAGGTCGGGCAGGTGGGTGGTGAAGCCCATGTCCAGCTTGGAGTCGAAGACATCGTCGATGTTGATGTCCAGGTCCTTGTAGGAGAAGTGGAACTCCAGGAAGTCCGGCTTAGCCTCTTCAATCAGCGGCTTGTAGTCGTGGTAGCGGACGGGCAGACCCCAGGGGCGATCGAACTTGAAGTCGCGGCGGGTGACCAGGTCATCCTTCAGGTCGCCCTCGAAGAAGAACGAGCCTTCTTCAACGTCGCGCTGCATGGTACGGCCGACCAGCTGCGGCAGGTGGTTCGGCTGCAGGCCGCGGCCGGGGGACTTCACGGCCACGTCAGCCTCGGTCACGACCTCGCCCTTAGCAATGTGGCGGGTAGCGACCAGGGACTTGGCCAGGTTCACGCGGTTCATCAGCTCACCGGTGGACACCTCGCGGGGAGCGGCAGAACCGATAGCTGCCTCAACCTCGCGAATCTGCTGGACCATGGCCTTGAATTCCTCGGGCAGCAGAGAGACGGTGTGGTCGTTACCCTCGAGGGTCTTGTCGGTGGTGAAGTGCTTCTCGATGATCTTTGCACCGCGAGCAACGGCGGCAATCGGCACGTGGTAGCCACGCTCGTGGCCCGAGTAACCGACCAGGCACTGGCCAATCTCGGCCAGGCGGTCCATGTAGGCCAGGTTCACGTCCTTGAAGGGTGCGGGGTAGGCCGACTGGCACTGCAGCAGGGCGTAGGATGCGCCGGCGTTACGCAGCAGGGCCACGGACTCGCGAATCTCTTCCTCGCGGCTCATACCGGTGGAAACCAGCATGGGCAGACCGCGGGATGCGACGTCGCGCAGCAGCTCGTGGTTGGTCAGGTCGGCAGAAGCAATCTTCATGCCCTGAATACCGTAGTCGACCAGTGCCTGCACCGAGGGGGCATCCCAGGGGGTGCACATGATATCCATGTTGTGCTGCTTGACGTGGTCGAAGACCTCGTACATCTGGTCCACGCTCAGGGAGAAGCGGGAGAGCAGGTCCAGGGTGTACTGCACGCCCAGGTCCTCGCCCGCGGTGGCGGCACCGCGCTGACGGTAGAGGGCGTCCATGTCACGCAGCTGGAACTTCACGGCGTCGGCACCGGACTCAACGGCCAGGTCCACCAGTTCCTTAGCGAAATCAACGCTACCCTGGTGGTTGTTGCCGATCTCGGCGATGATGAAGGCCGGGGAGTCCTCGCTGATGGTGTGCTTACCGATGCGCAGGACGTCCTGCTCGTCCATGGCGAGCGCCACGAGGTGGCCGCGCTCGTCGGTCAGCGGAACATGGTTGATGCCCTTGGCAAAGTATGCGCGCAGGGTCTCGGGGTCGGCATCTGCCGGAGCGGTCTGCGGGTTGGTGTTAGCGGCATCCAGGGCGCTGGTCTCCAGGGACGCGGTCGGGTTGGCAATCAGCCAGCGGCGGAAATCGCCATCGGAGAGAGAACCGCGCAGAATACCGGACTCGTTGACCAGGAAGATGATGCGCTGGCCGTTGGCAGAAATCTTCTGCAGTGCGGTAAGAATCGGGTCTTCAGCGAAGACCACATACGGGGCGATATTACGTTCAATAATCATAGGTTTGAACCTTTTCGTGAGTGTTCTATTGAATGACTGAGTGCCGGTCAATCCGGGACGGCGACGAGAATGTCGCCGGGACGAGGGTTACTTGCTCTCGTTCAGAATCTGAGTGAGCTGATGTTCCGCCACGGAGAAGTCAATCGGCGCGTCGATGTCGACGCCCTCAACCTCGTTGAGCATGAACAAGTCAATGGTACCGCCAGGGTAGCCAGCCAGGCGGTTGTGGTGCTCCGTGTACACGGGGGTCTTCGTGATGTACATGGAGCCGTTCTCGCGGTAGCGGAAGGTTTCCTTGGTCAGCTCCTGGCGGCGCGGACGGTGCATAATCTCGAACGCCGCGGTGGGTTCCCCATCGGCGTGCCAGGTCCAAATGAACGGGCCAATCGGGACCACGCCGACCATGGAGTCCTTGTCGTTCTCGACGAACTGGCGGACCGCGCGTGCCAGGGTTCCGGGCAGACGCACGGGGCTGGTTGCCTGCAGCAGCATGACGGATTCGGGTGCCCAGCCGTTCTCGGTGTAGAACTCGATGGCGTGCTCGACGACCGGCTCGGTTGCGGTGGTGTCCTCCGCCAGGTGGGCCGGGCGAATGAACGGCACCTCGGCACCGTACTCACGGGCGATATCGGCCAGCTCGGCATCATCGGTGGAGACGACAACGCGCAGCTCGTGCTCACCGGCAAGCTCTTCCTTCGCGGCCAGGGCCTGCTCGATGGTCCACGCGACCAGCGGCTTACCCGCGATGGGGCGCAGGTTCTTACGCGGAATGCCCTTCGAGCCACCGCGTACGGGAATGACGCAGAGAATACGCATTATGCCTCCAAAGTTTCGATGATGAGTTCAGCGATGC
This sequence comes from Rothia sp. HMSC062F03, assembly GCF_001836905.1. NCBI lineage: Bacteria > Bacillati > Actinomycetota > Actinomycetes > Micrococcales > Micrococcaceae > Rothia > Rothia sp. HMSC062F03. Next base: position 192,050 of record NZ_KV830882.1, read on the forward strand.
GGCGTGCCGGTTCCTTCTCGGGCTGAACCGGGGCGGGGGTGGGTTCGCTCCCCCACCGGTTCATGCCGTAGCGGTCCCAGAATTCCACAAGCCATGCGGGCGGTGCCGGGTGGTACACCCTGGCCGGGATGCCGCGGATAGCCGCCTCCAGCACACCGGTGGAGAAAATCGACACGACGGGGTTCGGTACCTCGTTCAGAGGGGTTCCGGAACGATCGATGCGGATGCCTTCCTTCTCCCACAGCTTGTGGGTCAGCACCGACAGCTTGTCCTTCTCGCTCGGGTGCGGGCGGTAGATACCGCCGTACTTCTTCAGGAAGGAGTGTGCGGCGAAAGCAAAGGATGCTCGCGGCAGCTCGGCGCCGTGCATCTGGCCCAGGAAGATGGGTTCCAGATCGTTCTGCTTCTGCGCCTCGGCACCGGCGGCTTTCTGAGCGGCCAAGTAGAGCAGCTGGGAACCCACCGCGTGGGTGGTCACGTCGCGGCGACCCGACGCCCAGAACTCTGCGTCGGCTTCGCTGAACGCCAACAGAGTTGCGCCAACCGGCAGGGGCGGTGCCTGCGGCACGAGCAGACCGTGCTGTACGACCCAGTACTCAGCACCAATCGCGCGAGAGTACTCGTAGGCGGCCGCGCCGCGGGCCAGGTAGTGGCCGAGGGAAAGGACCACGCGCACACCGGGCAGGAGCCCCTGCAACTGGTCGCCCGTCACTTCCTGTTCGGTCCAGGCATCACGGCCGTAACGCTCGGTGGCGTACTGGCCGTTGAGGTACTCCGAGGCATCCTCGGGGACCCACAGGGCCACGCCCACGTTCTCGAGGTACTTGAGCGGCTCCAGCAGGGAGTTACGGCTCGTCGGAGAGAAAGAATCGAGCACGATGAGCACGCGGGGTACGGCGCCGCGGGTGTAGAGAACACCGCCAACAGGGGCTTCCTGTTCCGCCGCGTCCCCGCGCAGACGTCCGATAAGGCTGCGGGCCTCGCCCTTAGCCCAACGCAGGGTGTTCTGGCGCTTCTGCCAGGCGGCCCATGCATCAATGTCGAGGGGGTAGGTTAGGCCCATAGCTGCTCCAAAATCTTGACGCGCTGGTCGAAGGTGTGCTCGGCCAGGGTTCGCTTCTGACCGGCTTCACGAATCTTTCGCGCCCACTTCGGGTCACGGAAAATGCGGGTACAAATCTCGATGAGCTCATCGATGCTCTCGTACACCAGGACTTCTTCACCCGGAATGTAGTAGCGGTCCACGTCGGGGCGGTCAATCACCTGCAGGGCGCCCACGCCGGGGGCCTCGAAGGTGCGCATGGTGAAGCCGTCCTGGTTGTTGTGGATGTTCAGGGTGGCCGGGGAGGACGCCATGATGCCGTACGCCTCAGAGCGGTCAATATCGCGGCCTGCGGGCACTCCGGAATCCTTGAACTGCTTAGTGCGCAGAATATCGTAGGGGTGGCGCGACCAGGCACGACCGTAGGCACGCACCGGCAAACCGGCGGCGACCAGCGCCTGCAGGGTCTCCTCGCGGTTGGGGTACTTGGCGCCCACGAAGTTGATGGAGTCCTCGCGCACGGGAACAACCGGGCAGTGGGTGTCGTAGGCGTTAGGCATGTCGAGCACCTCGAAGCCCTGCTCACGCAGGTGCTGCGCGTCCAGCGGGCTGTAGCTTGCCAGCGAGCCCAGGTGGTGTAGGTCCTCTTCGGTGTAGCTCATGCGGCGCATCTCGTCGTAGAGCCAGGTGCCGTAGCGAACGCCGGAGGTTTCCAGCAGGTCCCACCATTCGCGGGAGAGCATATCGCCCTTAATGACCAGCACAATATCGGGGTGGAACTCGTTGAAAGCATCGATAGCCTTTCGAGTTGCCTGAGCCGCGAAGCTTTCGGGGCGGTACTTCTCGGGTAATTCGTGGGCGAGCTTGTTGAGGATGCGCTCGGACAGAGTACCGGGGGCATCGTAGATGTGGGTGTGCACATCGTATCCGTGCACTTCCAGGGACGCTTGAATCGCCTTCCAGTACCCGTGGAATGCGGGTGAGAGTAGTAGAAGTTTGGGCTGAGTCATATGAGGATTGGATCCTGTCGGCGTTTGCTATAAGAACCCGCAGGGCAAAACCGTGCGGTGCTATGTGTTGGAGTGAAGCAGAGAGGCACGTTTCAAGCAGAGCTTGCGCTCAAACATACCTACTAAAATTTTACAACGAAAGCAGAAGATGACACATGCTTACGCAGTGTGTCACCTCCAACGTTTAGTTATGGGGCGCTCCGCACCGGGTGCGGACACTAGAGCTAGTTTTCGCGGCGCTCGGCCTTGGCAATGCGCTCCAGGTCGGCGGCGAGGAACCCACGAGCGTCTACATCCTTATTGCGCAGCGCACGCACAGAGTTCACGAGGAAGTTCGCGTAGCTGGTCGCACGCAGGGCTACGGCCAGCTTCTTTTCCCAGCCCCACTTGTCGGCGTAGATGAAGCGTGCGGTGGTCAGCCACTGTACACGGCGCTCGGAGGGCGAAGATCCGCCTCCCTCGTGGGTGACAGTCACCGAAGGAATCAGGTAGCGGTCCACCCCAGCGTTCGAGAGGCGGTACTGGAAATCCACCTCTTCGCTGTTCATGTAGAAACGCTCATCCATGCCACCGATGCGGTTGAAGGTCGCGCGAGGAACGACCATGCACGCACCCATAACCCAGTCGACCTTCGCGTCCGAGGTGCCGGTGCATGCCTCAACGTCGTGGCCAACGCCGCGGTGCCACCAGTTAGTCGGCTTGAAACGAGCCAGCGGAGTGAACCATTCCCACGCCACATGCGCTGCGGTGGGGAACTTACGTGCCACCCACTGCTGCTGGCCGTCGTGGCCGATGACCTGCGGGCTGGCCAGAACCTGGCCGTGTGCCTCGGTCGCGGCGAGCATGCGGGAGATGAAGGTGTCATCCAGCTCCAGGTCGCTGTTGAGGATGAACACCCATTCGCCGGTCGCAGCAGCGACGCCAGAGTTCACGGCCTTACCGAAGCCGCCGTTGACGGCACGGCGCACGACGGTCACGCCCTCAACCTCGGGGAAGGGAACGGGCGAGACGTCGTCCGAAACGACGATCTCGATATCGGAGGGGTCAATCCCCTTCTGCGCGCGGAGGGTATCAATGATGGCGAGAACCGGTTCCGGCTCGCCGTAAAACGGGATAACCGCAGATACGCGGAGATGGAAGGTCATGTATTACAATCTTTCTTGAGTGAGAGGGATGATAGAAACCACCGTAAATGTGGGCGCTATCGTCTCTAGGATTATACAACTTCACTACTTTTTCAGCTGCACTTTTCAATTACCTATGTAGTCGATAAATACTCACCCACTGTCAACTCGCTGTCTTACACATCCGAAAGGGGACTTTCTCGTGGATTCTGATACCCAAGCCATCAATGATTCAGAAAGGGTCGCCGTATACACTGTTCAGCAGCCCGCTTTCAAACGTGCGGTCAATACGGCTTACAACTCTATTCGCCATAAGTATCTGGCGAAATATATTAACCTTCTACGCCGCGGCGAAAAATTTATTCTCCTTTCCTACCCTATCTCCCGGGGAGGTAATTGGCTGTATCTATGGGCCCGCGCGGCTACTCTGCGCCATCACGGTACTGACAAAGCATCTTTGCTTTATAGTCCCGGAATGGAGGCATGGACCGAGGAGTTCCCGAAGCTTGCCTCCATTACGGCTCCTGCGTCAGAGTATACGTTCTTTACCCGCCGTAGCGGCTACTTCCCGACAGATATTGAGAAGGATATCAGCGAAGAAGATTTGCACTTTTTTATTCGCGAGTACCTTCTTTCTTCAGAGGCCTTTAGCGAGCGCCTTGCAAGAATGCAGAACGTAGTGGATGAAAATTCTCTCGTCATCAACATTCGCCGTGGCGATTACTATTCTGTGCCTCAAATTAATGAGGTTTTCGGAATTGATACGGTGACCTATGTAGAGGAAGCGCTGAAGAAGCTTCAGGATACCGTGACTCCTTCAAAGATTATTTTTGTATCAGATGATCTTCAGTGGTGCGAGGAAAATCTCTCACATCTAAACTCGGTTGCGCCTTGCATTTTCAAAAAGCAGGGTTCCGGTATGTTCGACGATCTAGCCCTTGTGGCCAGCGCCCCTTACCTGATTCTGACCAACACGACTTTCGGTTATTGGGGCGCCTATATCGGTGAGTTACTGGCCCAAAAGCTCGTCCTTTCCCCTGATATTCATCAAGTTGTTTCTGAAGATACTCGTATCTATCAGAGCCGCCCAAAGATGCACCGTACTCATTGGGTTACTGTGCATCACCCCGAAGGTAAAAACTGGATTACGGGTGAAATGCTGTGATTGACACTCTTAAATCCCTCAAGCACCAGCTTTTCCTGCTGAAAATTAATCATGATAAAAAACGCGAAGCCATTGCGCTCCGTGAGAGTGCTGAGTTTAAAGAACGTTACGCCTCGCTCGACAAAACATTTACCCACACGGTTCTCCCCTCCGGCCCCTTTATCTGGGGTATAACCATGGTAAAGAACGAATCAGATATCATCGAGCAGACAATCCGACATCTACTCGATCAAGGTGTGGACCATATCTTAGCAGCCGATAATGGCTCTTCAGACGGGACCTATGAGATACTGCTCGAACTCAGCAGGACTCTGCCTGTGCACGTTATTCAGGACCGTGAACTAGCCTACTACCAATCAGAGAAAATGACCTGGCTTGCTGACCGGGTGATGGAAGCGGGCGCTGAATGGGTTATCCCTTTCGACGCTGATGAGTTTTGGTATGGTGTTTCTGCTCCGCTATCGGAAGTCCTACGCTCGCAAAAAGGCCATACTATCGAGCTGACGAAACTGTATAACGTTTTTCCTAGTATTGAAGGACCTGCTCTTAGGATTGATCCAACTCCCTACTGGGACCTGAAAGTGTGTTTCTCACGCTGGGAAAATGCAGTTATCAAAATGGGCAACCATGAGGTCGTTGCACCGGGTAAGCAGAAGCTTCATGAAGTTGCTATCATCCACTACCCCTGGCGTTCAAAGGAACAATTTACACGCAAGCTACGTCAAGGAGCTAAGGCGTTGGAAGCCACCGACCTGCCTGACAATATGGGGTACCACTGGAGACGTAATGGCGACATAACCATTGAAGGTGCTACCCCTCTTTGGGAAGCACTTTTGCGCGGCGAGGTTGACCATGACACCATCACTTGGCGTCCAACCGGCCCTCTTACGCCTATTGGCTCTTTACCTCAAGAGTTTAAAGAAATCGTTCATTTGCTCAATGAGAAGACGAGCACAGGTATTTAACGCGGATCTTTCCGGACAGTAAAAATACAATATAAAACCAAAAGAAGGGACTCTCGTTCATGACGAGAGCCCCTTCTTTTTTAGATATGCAAGCTATGAGACTAATCCGGCAACTGGCCCAGCTTCACCAGGTTAGCGAACTCTGCGTTTGCTCGCTGTACCTCAGCAAAGGTACCTTGATTAGCAATTTGGCCGTTGGAGAGATAAACCAGCTGGTCAACGTTGCGAACCGTCGATAGACGGTGAGCCACGATAATGACCGTAATGTCCTTAGAAATACGTTCGATGGTCTTTGTAATCTTGTGCTCGGTCTCATTATCCAGAGCGCTAGTAGCTTCATCAAGGATCAGGACACTCGGGTTCCGGTAGAGGGCACGGGCTATGCCCATACGCTGCTTCTGGCCGCCCGAAAGACGGGTCGCGTTGTACCCAAGTTTAGTGTCTAAGCCATTTTCCAAAGATTCTACTACCTCAGTCAGCGCAGCAACCTCAAGACAGTACTTAACACGCTCCAGATCGATCTCATGAGGCTCAAGGCCAAAAGCAACTGCTTCAGTTACAGTACAGTCTGCAATAAAAACATCCTGAGGCACATAACCAATGCGCTGATGCCAAGAACGCAAATCCTTCTGGATCGGCTCACCGTTCTTGAGTACTTGCCCATGGGTCGGATCAATAAGACCCAAGATAAGGTCAATTAGAGTCGTCTTACCTGAGCCGGAGCCGCCCACGAAAGCGATTGAAGAGCCCATCGGGATATCCAGCGTAATATCATTAAGAACCGGCTTATCACCATCCGGGTATTGGAAGCTCAAATTGTCAACCTGAATGTTAATCGGTTCAATGGTCTTATTGATGTACTCATAGCCTTCCGGCACGACAGGCTTAGAAGCCAGGATAAACATTCGGGCTTCAGGTGAGAGCTGCTTAATCTCCTTCACGAGTTCATCGCTGGCATGCTCACCAGCACGGATGCCACCAAGGGATGCCACCATACGAGTATAGTTCGGTAGGATTCGGATACAAGCACCCGCGAAAAGGATCAGATATCCAGTACTATCTGCACCCTGAGTTGCGCTCATAAAGGCTAGAAGACCCGCAATACCCAAGATAAAAATAATCTCAAGGGTGTACTTAGGAAATTCCGAAAGGAAAGCACTACGCATAGACGCAGCTACCGAATCCAGACGCTTTTCCTGGTAACGATACATGTAACGGTCGGTCGCATCGTACAGACGAATCTCACGGAAGCTGTCTACCGACTCAATCATCGCAGACCATGCCCCCCTAGTCGCATTCAGGACAATAACACCCTGTTCACGGTTCTTACGCTTAAGAACGCTCTGCAGAGCGAAGGATGTCAGTCCGAAATAAACCATTGCGAGCAACGCTGGAACAGGCATAACAACCAGCAACATGACCATAAGCATTAGAATCGACAGTAATTCACCGATAAATCCTAAGACACCGCCGACATAGGCGCTGTATGCTTGGGAAGTAACATCATTCACCGCGTTATAAATTGGGGCTGCTCCACGCTTACGGTGATCAAGATAAGGCTCACGAGTATACCGGTTCAAGAGGGCTACCGACACCGCGCTCTGCTGGGTTGCAAGAAAGCTAAGGCTCCAGCGACGGACGACCAGCGAAAAAACGCCTTTAAGTACAAACGCAGCAACAAGAGTCAAGCCGAAGATAATAATCAAGGTCGGAGTATCTGGATTGCCAAAGAAATTAGAAACTTTCAAGATGAAACCCTCACGTGGAGCTCCCGTAGCAAGGTTCACCAGAGGAAGCACCAGCGCAACACCAAGCATCTCGAACAGCGATACAAGGAAAAGGCCAATGATATTGACGATGAGGAGCCTAAATTTCTTACCCGGGAAGAAAAGTCGGATCTTAGAGTACATAGTCTTCACGATAAAACCTGCACCTTCTGCAGACAATAATCCGCAATAGAACAAATAACTTGAGTGCGAGAAGAAGCCTTACAGTATCTGCAATAAATTCAGAGTTTTAATCCAAATTTTACTATTAGATACAAAGCCATGCCTTCAACAATAAACAAGTTTGAAATAGATATTCCAAAATTCAACATTCTGCACCATAAACATCGCTTCTGGTGCCATGAGCCTGTTTAACTTCTACTACCCACCATAGAGGGATACGATTTCCGAGCCTCCCTTGATACCGTCGCATAGAGAAGAGAAATGTAACAAGCTGTAAAGAACCCCGTTAAATCTCAGCATCTTTTACCAAAAGACGAATCTAGCGTTTGCGGATAGAACTGAGGTTTCGTTGCGAGAAGGTTCATGATACCTTTCTTGACCCGTCACAAAATATAGACAAGACCATGAGTGTGAGGAGTGATGAGTAGAGTCTAGGCATAATTCTAGCATGCAGGCTTTCTTTAGCTTTGGAGAGCTTTCTGTACTTTAGGCCATTTTTATGTTGGAAGTTTCTACGAGGGCTGCGGCTCTTCTACTGACCTGTAGGGTTATTCGCCACACACAGGAAAAGGAACCGCTGAAGGTGCAAGCAACTCGGTATGATAGATACTATTCGTTCAACTTCACCCGACACTTCCGGCTTCCCTGTTCACCGTTGGGTACGTCAAGAGAAAAGGCTTTTGATGGGCATCTTCAACATCAAGTCCTTGAAGGACAAGTACACCCGGGGCTCCGCAGAGGAGATCACCGACTCCTCCAAGGCCCCCGAAATCACCGCGACCACTGCGCCGGCATCCGCCTCCTCCATTGCGGAAGGGGTCCGCTCGCTGATCCAGAACAACCCCGACCTGGCAGGCAAGAACCGCCGCGGGGCCGCCCAGCGCTCCATGGTCCCTTCGGGTTCGCTCCGCGAAGTCATGGGCGAGTATGAGGCTCACTCCCCCGCCGAGGTCGCCGCCCAGACGCCCCTTCCCAAAGCATCCGAGCCTTCCCGCGCCGAAGAAATCTCTGAGGACGGCACCGTCACCATTGATGCGCAGCCGCTGAACCTCACCGAAACCTCGGGTACCGCCGCCGATATCCTCCCCCTGGACGAACCGTCTGCAGAGGGCTCCTCCTCACGCTCCGTTCACGTCGAGGAACACCACGCACCCACCGTCGCCTCGGGTGTTCTGGCCGACACCGCAGAAGAACCCGCTCCGACAGCCCCCGCGGCACGTGAGGAGACCGCAAGCGCCCCGCAGGGGGAACGCGAACGCACCCCGCTGTTCAAGCTCTCCCCCGGCACCTTCACCCGTAGCGGCGCCCACGACACCGACGGCCCCTTCCAGGCGCTCTTCGTGTGCACCGGCAACATTGCCCGCAGCGCCTCCGGCGAGGTTATTTCCAAGCACCTGGCCGCAGAGTACGGGCTGGAGGACAAGTGGACCTTCGCCAGCGCCGGTACCGGCGCGCTGGTCGGTCAGGGCGTGTACGAGCTCATCGCCAACGAGCTCATCGAGCGTGGCTACAACCCCGAGGGTTTCGCCTCCCGTCAGCTGACCGAGGAGATCATTAAGAACGCGACCATCATCCTGGTCGCGGAGAAGGTGCACGCCGACTGGATCGTGCGCGAGTGGCCCCAGTACCACTCCAAGATCGTGCTGCTCAAGCAGGCTGCTCGCCTTCGTGAGGAAGCGCGCCGCGCCGAGCCGCTCTCCTACCTCTACTCCTACGGTGGCACTCCCCTCGCGAGGGATAAGCTCGAGGACCCCTACCGTCGAGGCCCGGCCGCCGCGAAGAAGGCCGTAGACGAGGTTGAAGAGTCGCTACGCGTGATTCTGCCGTGGCTGGCGCGAGCCCACCGCTAAATCTCCGCAATACAGAATCTGCAGGGGCCTGCCCCCCCTCAGAAACGTAGAAAATCCCCCGCTACCACAACCGTGGTAGCGGGGGATTTTCTACAGCCTATTCAAGCCCTAGTGATCGAAAATCTCGGTCACGGAGCCCTCGTCAAAGACCTCGCGAATAGCGCGAGCGATGAGGGGCGCGATGGAGAGAACGGTCAGGTTCTCGAAGCGCTTTTCCTCTGGGACGGGCAGGGTGTTGGTCACCACGACCTCGACCGCGCCGCACTCGGACAGACGCTCAACGGCGGGATCGGAGAGAACCGGGTGGGTTGCCGCGATGATAACTTCCTTCGCGCCCTTATCCATGAGGACCTTCACGGCGCCGGCGATGGTTCCGCCGGTGTCAATCATGTCGTCAATCAGCACGCAGGTGCGGCCCTCAACGTTACCCACAACAGTCTTGGAGACCGCGTGGTTCGGAACGTTGATGTCTCGGGTCTTATGCACGAAGGCCAGGGGTGCGCCGTTCAGCAGGGTGGCCCAGTGCTCGGCCACGCGCACACGACCGGTGTCCGGGGACACCACGGTCACGTTCGACAGGTCCTCAACGCGCTCGCGGATGTGCTTAGCCAGCACCGGAATTGCGAAGAGGTGGTCCAGCGGGCCGTCGAAGAAGCCCTGAATCTGCGAGGTGTGCAGATCGACGCACATCAGGCGATCCGCGCCGGCGGTCTTGTACAGGTCAGAAATCAGGCGAGCCGAGATCGGTTCGCGGCCCTTGTGCTTCTTGTCCTGACGAGCGTAGGGGTAGAACGGGGACACCACGGTAATGGAGCGAGCGGAGGCACGCTTGAGCGCATCAATCATGATGAGCTGCTCCATGAGCCACTCGTTAATCGGTGCCGGGTGCGACTGAATCACGAATGCGTCCGCACCGCGCACAGACTCCTCAAAACGGACGTAGGTCTCGCCGTTGGCGAAGGTGTATGCGGAGGTGGGCAACAGGTCGTGGTCAAGGGCCTGCGCAATCTCCTCGGCGAGCTTGGGGTGTGCTCGACCGGAGACCACTACAAGCTTGCGCTCACCGGGGTTGGTAATCTCGCTACTCATGGTGTTGTTCTTTCCTCGGATTAGGATTCTGCCGGTTCCTGTGCGCCCGCGGCCTTTGCAGCCTCAGCGGGTTCGGTACCGGCACGGTTCTTCAGAACCCAGCCCTCGATGGTGCGCTGGGAAGTCTCAGAGTAGGCGAGGGCGCCCGCAGGAACATCCTTGCGGATCAGCGCGCCCGCGCCGGAGTAGGCACCGTCACCCACGGTGACCGGTGCAACGTAGATGCCCGCGGATCCCATGCGGGCATGTGCGCCAATAACGGAACGGTTCTTCACCAGACCGTTGTAGTTGGCGAAAATGGAACCCGCACCAATGTTGGCGCCCTCACCGATGGTGGCGTCGCCAACGTAGGACAGGTGCGGAACCTTCGCGCCGTCACCAATCTGCGAGTTCTTGGCCTCGCAGAAGGTGCCGAGCTTCGACCCCTTACCCAGGGTCGTACCGGGGCGCAGGTAGGCGAAGGGACCGACGGTTGCGCCCTCGCCAATCACGGCGCCAAAGCCGTGGGCGCGGATGACGGTAGCGTCTGCCTCAACGGTCATATCGGTCAGGGTGGTGTCGGGGCCAATGGTTGCGCCGGTGGCAACGGTGGTGGAGCCGTGCAGCTGCACGCCGGGCAGGAGGGTCACGTCATTCTCGATGCGCACGGTCACGTCAATCCAGGTGTTCTGCGGGTCGACAATGGTCACGCCGTTACGCATGTGAACCTCGAGGATGCGGTTGTTGAGCATGCGGCCCAGCTGAGCCAGCTGCACACGGTCGTTAGCGCCCTCAACCTCCCAACGGTCCTCAATGGCCAGGGCGGAGGTACGGTGACCCTTCGAACGGGCGATGGACAGCACGTCGGTAATGTACTTCTCACCCTGAGCGTTATCGGTGGTCACCTCAAGCAGGGCTTCGCGCAGCACGTCAGCGTCAAAGGCGTAGATACCGGAGTTAATCTCGGTAATCTCGAGCTCTTCGGGGGAGGCGTCCTTCGCCTCGACGATGGCGGTCACCTCGCCAGCCTGGTTACGCACGATACGGCCGTAGGAGCCGGGCTCGTCCACGTGGGTGGTCAGCACGGTGACGGAGTTCTTGTCCTGCTCGTGGAAAGCGATAAGCTCGCGCAGAGTCTCAGGACGCAGCAGGGGCACATCGCCATAGGTCACCAGCACGGTACCCGAGACGGGGGCCTGCGCATCCAGGGCGTTCAGGCCGACCTCAACGGCGCGGCCGGTGCCGGGGATTTCGTCCTGGTCAACGATGGTCACGTCGGGGTCGAAAGCAAGCACGTGCTCGGCGACCTTGTCGCGCTGGTGACGCACCACTACAGCGAGGCGTTCGGGGTTCAGGTCACGGGCCGCGGCAACGGCGTGCTCCACCATGGAGCGGCCACCAATACCGTGCATGACCTTGGGGGTTGCGGACTTCATGCGCGTGCCAGCGCCGGCGGCGAGAACAATCACCGCGGAGGGTGCCAGTTCAGTGTTCACTGAGAAGACTCCTTATACGAGGTTGTAAGAGTGAGGAGTGAGCGCGGAACCGCCGACTCTCATTCAACGATTCCGTTGAGTGCTTACGCTCCGCCACTAGGACTCGAACCTAGACAAACGGCTCCAAAGGCCGCTGTGCTGCCATTACACCATGGCGGATTATTCCCGTGCCGGTGCGGGTACCGCCTCTGGTGGCAGTCGCCATTCGCTACCCTAATTTTGGGCAGAGAACAGCGCCGTGCAGGAAATGCTTCCCTCAGTTTATCAAATATCCGCCGTGGGCTCGCCCCACGCACGGCGCAAACGCGGGCTTTCGACGGGTACTTCAGCTATCTTTTCCAACCTTTAACCGTTCCCCCATCGATTACCTCACCGGCACCTGAAAATACCCTCACCCTGTACCCTAGAAGGCGTGGCACATTTACTAGGCGGCGAATCGCTGCATCTTGAGTTCCCTACCCGAACCATTTTCGAGGGCATCACGGTCGGCCTGAACGAGGGCGACCGCATCGGCATTGTCGGTCGCAACGGCGACGGCAAATCCACCCTCATGAAGATCCTTGCCGGCCGGCTCGAACCGGACTCCGGCCGCGTTACCGTGCGCGGCGGCACCCGCATCGGCTACCTGGATCAGTCCGATGTTCTCGACGACGACCACACCGTCGGCTACGCGATTGTGGGCGACACCCCCGAATACGAGTGGGCCTCGCAGGCTCGCATCCGCGACGTCATCTCGGGCCTGGTCTCCGACCTGCCCTGGGATGCGCCGGTCTCGTCCCTCTCCGGCGGCCAGCGCCGCCGCGTGGCCCTGGCCTCCCTGCTCGCGCAGGAGTGGGACGTGCTCATGCTCGACGAGCCCACCAACCACCTGGACGTCGAGGCCATCACCTGGCTCGCCGGCCACCTGAAGTCCCGCTGGTCGAAGAACGCCGGAGGCCTCATGGTCGTTACCCACGACCGCTGGTTCCTCGATGAAATCTGCACCGACACCTGGGAGGTGCACGACCGCATCGTCGAGCCCTTCGAGGGCGGCTACGCTGCGTACATCCTGCAGCGCGTTGAGCGTGACCGTCAGGCAGCCGCGGCTGAGGCTAAGCGTCAGAACCTGATGCGCAAGGAGCTCGCGTGGCTGCGCCGTGGCGCCCCCGCGCGTACCTCCAAGCCGAAGTTCCGCATCGATGCGGCCAACGCCCTGATTGCGGACGTTCCGCCCGTGCGCGACACCGTGGAGCTGAAGAAGATGGCGGTCTCCCGCCTCGGCAAGGACGTGGTGGACCTCGAGAACGTCTCGGTCACCTACGACGACCCCTCCCTACCCGGCGGCAAGCGCCCCGTTCTGAAGAAGGTCACCTGGCGTATTGCCCCCGGTGAGCGCACCGGTATCCTGGGCGTGAACGGTGCGGGCAAGTCCACCCTGCTTTCGCTGGTGACCGGCGACCTGAAACCGACCGAGGGACGCGTCAAGCACGGCAAGACCGTGAAGATTGCGACCCTCACCCAGCAGCTGAACGAGCTGAAGGAGGTCGAGAACGACCGCGTCTCCGATGTGATCGGCCGTAAGAAGCGCAGCTACATTGCCGACGGCAAGGAGCTCTCCCCCTCGCAGATGCTCGAGCGTCTAGGCTTCACCAGCGCTCAGCTCTCCACCCCCGTCAAGGACCTTTCGGGTGGTCAGAAGCGTCGCCTGCAGCTCATGCTGATTCTGCTGGACGAGCCGAACGTGCTGATTCTCGACGAGCCCTCCAACGACCTGGATACCGATATGCTCGCGGCTATGGAGGATCTGCTGGATACCTGGCCGGGCACCCTGCTGGTGGTCAGCCACGACCGCTACCTCATGGAGCGCGTGACCGATCAGCAGTACGCCGTGATTGACGGTTCGTTCCGCCACCTACCCGGCGGCGTGGACGAGTACCTGGCACTCTCGGCGGCCGGTGCTGGCGGCTCTGCGGCAGGTAGCGCGCAGGCCCGTTCCACCGCCCCGACCCAGAAGGCTTCGACGCAGGAGGCTGAGGCACCCGCCAAGCCGAAGGTTTCCGGCGCCGATCAGCGCGCGGCGCAGAAGGAATCGGGAGCGATTGAGCGTCGCCTCGCCAAGCTGGCGGCGGAACAGGAGAAGCTCTCCGAGCAGATGAGCGCGCACGACCCGAGCGATTACGCCGGCCTGGCGGCTCTCGGCGAGCAGCAGCAGACTCTTCAGGACGAGATCGACGAGCTAGAAATGCGTTGGCTCGAGCTCTCCGAATTACTGGGCTAACGCCAACTTCATGTGCCATATATAACAGTAAGTTTCTTATCTACTTCTGCGGGATATCGCCTCGTCGGGGCGATATCCCGCTACCATTAGATAGTAACCTTTAATACTTATAGGGAGCATTTTTCCCTGTACACCCTTATGAAGGTATTCATGCTCAACTCTCTCAAGCAGCTCAAGCACCAGCATTTTCTGAAGCAGAAAACCAAGCGCCGCGCGGCACGCATCGAAAAACTCCGCGCCGCTGGCGTCTCCATTGGTAATGGCACCTACGTATGTCCTACTGCCGAGATTCTTCCCGGCGCCCAAATTGGCTCCGGTTGCTGGATTAACCGCGATATCTTTATCGACCGTGCCGCACAGGTCGGCGACCGCGTCTACCTGGGGCCACGCGTCACCCTATGCACCGCAAGCCACGAAATGGGTCCCTCCCGTCAGCGTGCAGGCGAGAATATTGAGGCCCCCATCGTGATTGGTGACGGTTCCTGGCTTGGACAGAATGTATCCGTCATTGCCGGCGTGACCATTGGCTCCGGATGCATGATTGCAGCGGGTGCCGTAGTGGTCTCCGACTGCGAGCCGAACGGCCTCTACGCCGGTGTTCCCGCCCGACGAATTAAGGATCTGGGTGAATAGCATGAGCGAAAAGTACGAGTACGAGGCTTCTGTCGTCATCCCCGCGTACAACGCAGCCCGCTTCATCACAACGCAGCTGGAGGCCCTGGCTAAGCAAACCGCCACCCGCTCTTTTGAGGTGGTCGTTAGCGATAACGGCAGTACCGATAACACCATCGCTCTGGTTGAGGCCTTCGACGCCCCCTACCCTCTCCGCTGGGTGGATTCTAGCGATATCAAGGGCCCCGCAAACGCCCGTAATGTCGGCGCACGTGAGGCTCGCGGCAAGATTCTCGTCTACTGCGATGCAGATGATTTTGTGGAACCAGAATGGGTTGAGGGACACCTTCACCTGCAGGATTTGCACGGCCCCGCCATCGGTGCGGGCGCTAACCTGCACGGATCCAACCCTCCTGAGGTGCTGGAAGCCTACGGCATTCCCGCCGATGCGGATAAGGAGATTCTGGAGAACCGCGGGCTGATTGAGAGTATCGACAAACTCACACCCTTCGCGGGCTTCCTCCCCTCGCTCACTGGATGTAACTTCTCGGTACCTCGCGAGGTTTACCTGGAGCACGGCGGAATGGACTGTAGCTACATCGCGGGCTCTGAGGAGACGGACTTCTCCTGGCGTTTGACGCTTGCGGGGGTCCCCTTCTACAAGACCCAGGAATCCCTCGTCAACTACCGCCTTCGCGCAACCCTTCGGGGTTTGTTCCACCAGCAGCGACGCTATCAGATTTACCGTGTGCTCCTCTGGCAGCGTTTCAAGGATCGGGGCATGCGTGGCCCCAGCCTCAAGTTCTCGGTGCTTGCCGTTCTGAAGGCTCTCCCCATGGTCTGTTTCTCCCAGTCGCAGCGCGCTAAAGGACTCGCTCAGCTCGGCGGTAACCTTGGAGCGCTTGAGGGTATCTTCAAGTATCGTTTCCGCGGTGTCCCTAAGCGTCAGCTCATGAACAACCGCTAATCACGCATCAAAGAATGCCGGTTCTAGATTCAATCTAGAACCGGCATTTGCGCATATATTCAGTTCTCCGTTACACCGGCTACTAACGGTGAATAGACTCAAAAACTTTCTCCCAACACCGAACAATATATTCAGGAGAGAAAATAGAGGACTTCTCAACACACAAAGCAGATTTTTTAGCTCGCAATTCATCATCACCTATAGCCAGGCGTAGCTGCTTCGTCAGTGCCTCAACACTACGTTCTTCAGCAAGGTAGCCGAATTCAGGCAAATAGTCCAACAATAGATAGCTGGAGGGGTAAGAAACCAAAGGCGTACCAACGCGCATGCCCTCTTGCAAAGACATGGGGCCACCCTCAAAATCAGAGGCGCCAATGGTCAACGATGCTTCAGCATAGGCTTCAAGCACCTGCTGAGAGTTCAGGGGTCCACCCACCACGATACGCTCGGCGAGGGCAGGTTCAAGGGTCTCGAGAAGTTCATGCATCTGACGCTCAGTCTCGTCATTTCCGCTGCCATTGAGCTTCAGAGTCCATTCAGGGAACTCCGGTGCGCACGCAATGAAGCTCTCCAGAATGCGCATGAGACCCTTCTCAGCCCCATAGCGGCCAACATACTGAATAACTGGCTTCTTCTGTTGAGCTACCTCCAGGACCCTCTTCTGAACTTCAGGGTCGATGAAAGCGTTAGGGTTATAGACAGCGTCAACCGGACGCTTCAGCCACTCGGCAAAGCGCTCCGCATCTCCTTCAGAAAGCGCGATGAAGGAGTCGTAGTAGCGCCCAATATCCTTAAGGGTCTTTTCACGAGTTGTGCGGTGAAAGCTGTCGAAAGCACTATGGAATTCGTAGAGATACCCAATTCCCTGTTTCCGGTCTTTTCGTGCATATTCCACCAGATACTCAGCAATGTCGGTCATCGAGGTTAAAATAACGGTATCTTTACCCAGTGAGCGCAGGTAGCGGCTGGTGCGCACCGCGTTGTAACGGTCCCACAGTGCAGTAAACCCCTTTTTAGCCATTAGCACGACGCCCAGCGGCCCGGGATTGTTGTACACCAGTTTATTATGGGTGGTCTTCGAGACAAGCGAGCCAGAGCGGATAACAAAATCAGGAGTTACTGTGTCAGGGTTATCTCCCATATTGTCGTAGAGAGCCAGGTAGCTAACGTTATACCCTGCTTCTTCGAAAGCCCTACCCAAAATCCTGTTAACGGTCGTAATACCGCCAAGAAGGCTAAATCGGTCCTGGGCGATAACAATATTTTTAACCTTCATCGTATTCTCCCTTTCAATCAGAGAACGGTAGAAGTCAGTGAGTGATAAATCGTTATCTAGTGTGACAGATAAAAAAGCTATGCACTAGTAACTTCGGCAGCTACGGCGTGGTGGCCCTCAACACGAAGAGAGGTAGCGAGAGCCTCTGCTCGTGCTTGAGAAGAGGCCAGTAGCAGCACGGTCGGACCGGATCCAGACACCAGGGAGGCATACACGCCCTCGCTCTCGCGCAGGTTCAGGGTCGGCTCCAGCTGCGGTGCGCACGAAAGAGCGGGTGCCTGCAGGTCGTTACGCAACAGCGACGCCAAGGAGGCGAGCGCCGCCTCCGAACCGTCGTAAGAGTTCAGTGCTTCCAGAAGCTCTGCGGGTTCTAGCAGCTCACCGGAGGCGGGGTACTCACCTGCGGCGCGACCGGCATCCAGCTGCTTGAACACGCTGGGGGTTGAGAGGCCAAACTGTGCGGCAACAATCACCAGGTGCAGGGGCTCCCGAGGCGCAGCAACGTTCTGAAGCTCAGTGCCTGTCCCCTGTCCCAGGGCGAGGGTCTGCCCCAGCGCGGCACGCACGCTGAAGGGAATATCTGCGCCCAGCTGCGCGGCAAGACGTTCATATTCCGTCTGGGTCAGTAGCGCGCCGGTGCGGCCGGTTGCGTGCAGGTAGCGGTCCGTGGCGATGAGAGCCGCCGCCGCATCCGCTGAGCCGCCCGCCATGCCGCCGGCCACGGGCACAGCCTTCGCAATATGCAGGTGCAGTGCCAGGGCAGAATCAATACCGTGCTCCGCAAGGATTAGCTCCGCGGCACGATACACGAGGTTCCGCTCATCCATCGGCACATCGGCTGGGTCGAACTGCCCCGCCTGCATCTGCTGATTTACCAGGGAGCCGGGCACAATGTCCATGCTCAGGCTCAGCCCGGGTGTAGCCCCTTCAGAGACCGTGATGGTCTCCGTCAGAGAGACCGCCGCAAAAAGCGTAGTCAGCGGGTGGTAGCCGTCCGGGCGGACGTCCCCCACAGCAAGGTACAGATTGACCTTGCCGGGAGCATCAACCGAAATAGCGGTCTGGGAGGCGGTACTCATCAGCGCATACACCTTTCGCGCGGAAACTCGCGTGAGAACGTCAGTGAAAAATTTAGAGCGGGAAGAAGCTACTCCGTTACAGGCTCAGCCGGAATAGTCAGCGAAGCCTCCGCAATGCGGATAAAACCGTGAATATCCAGCTTCTCACCGCGCTCCGTCGGAGCGATACCGGCAGCCACCAGAATCTGCTCCGCACGCGCACCCGAGCCCGCCCAGGCGCTCAACGCAGCGCGCAGAGTCTTACGGCGCTGAGCGAAAGCGGCGTCCACAATCGTGAACACCAGGTCGCGGTCAACGGTCGAGAGAGGCTCCTCGCGCATACGGAAACCCACCAGGCCCGAGTTAATCTTCGGTGCAGGCCAGAACACGTTCTTGCCAATCACGCCCGCTTTATACACCTCGGTATACCAATTAGCCTTCACCGAGGGCACACCGTAGATCTTCGAGCCCGGGGTCGCCGAAAGACGGTCGGCGACCTCGTCCTGAACCATCACCAGGGCGTGACGGATGCTCGGGAACTGCGCAAACAGGTGCAGAAGCACCGGAACCGCAACGTTATACGGCAGGTTCGCCACCAGAGCATCCGGAGTGCGAGGCAGCTCGGTGACCTTCAGTGCATCCATGAGCACCACGTCAATATCGCCCGCCTTCTCGGGGCGGAACTTCTCAATCGTGTGCGGAAGCTGCTGCGCCAGCGGCGGGTCAATCTCGACCGCCACCATGTCCTTCGCAGCATCCAGGATCCCGAGGGTCAGCGAGCCCAGGCCCGGGCCGACCTCCAGCACCGTCTCCTCCGGTGAAATCTCTGCCGCGTTGACAATACGACGAATCGTATTGGGGTCAATCACAAAGTTCTGCCCAAGAGTCTTCGTCGGACGAATACCGAGCATCTCGGCAAGCTCGCGAATCTCAGCCGGGCCGAGCAGGGGCAGATCGTTCACAGCGTTCCTTCACATAGGTGGATGGTGGGGAGGTTACAGTTTAGATTACCGCGAGAAACGCTGCTTTACCTCATCAAGAGTGGCTTCCAGAGCGTTCTTAGCGTTCGTAATACGCTTCTTCGGAGCCAAAGCAATACGCACTCGATCCAGAGGACCAGTACCGTGATGGAGGCTATTCACCTTATCCAGATGACGCTTACCGGACTCCAGGATGACGCTACTGCCCTCCCAGCCGCACAGGCCCGGCTGCACAAAACGCACATCCACACCCCACTGCTGGTACAGCTTGTAATCATCAGCCACGGTACCCGGCACCTTGTCCTCAAACTGCTTGAGCAGCAGCTCAGCACCCGAACGGGAAATCAAATACAAGCCGGTGCAAATTAGGGGCCAGCCACCGTAGGGCTTACCCATACGGTACTTACCGTGCACAAAAGGAGACAGCAGGGACAGGCGGATGTATTCCACCTGCGGGTTCAGCTTGCCGGCTTCATTCGCAAAAGAATCGCTGAGGTTTACCAGGTGCACCTGCGGGTACTTCGTGATAATCGCGTTCACGACCGCCTCAGCATCCGGAGAAAGAAGGATGTCGTCTTCGGCAATCAGCGCCCAATCGGCGTCACTTGCAACAAAGTCACGCCACATCTTCACATGACTGAGCATGCAACCCTTCTCCGCGGGGCTAGGGTCACGATGCCAACGGCTACGGAAAAACTCAACGTCAAATTCTTCATCAGCGACGTGATTATCGCGGTTATCCACCGCAGAATAACGGATAAAACCCTGCGCCGGCGCACCCACAGAATAGAACGAGTCGAAACGGTTCGCGCCATCCAGGCCCAGAACATACTTCAGAATCTTTGCCATCTTTTCCCTTCAATAGCTCATCCAGAAAACCTCAGCGACACAAGATTGCGTCGGCTAATGGCGAGCTTTCAGAACAACAGACCACCCGCACAACAGAAAAGTTCATCCATCTTAAAAATCGGTGCGTTAATGGCATGAAGTCTGAAATATTAAGCGTGTGATAAATACACGCACTACTGTGCAATGTAGAAAGAATTCTATCATTCACCGGGTGCCAATCTCAGGTGTCCGCAGGTTAAAACGCGGTACGGCACGCGTCGTACCGGTGCACAGCAAAAACAATCCCCTCCCTACCGCATACACACGATAGGGAGGGGATAAACGACAGGGCAGAAGACCCACATATACATTTTTATGTGATGACAGTACCCCAATCTATCGCTGGGTTACCGTCTCTGGATTATCGTCCTAGACGCTGCTTCACATCTTCGAGAGTGGCATCCAGAATGTTCTTCGCGTTCGCAATACGCTTCTTCGGCGCCAGAGCGATGCGCAACCGGTCGAGAAAACCGGTGCCATGCTGCGTGCTCTTGAGACTCTCCAAGTGACGAACGCCAGAAGTTTGAATGAGGCTGCTGCCTTCCCAACCGCACAGGCCGGGCTGCACCAAATATACGTCCACTCCCCATTCTCGGTAGAGGGAATAATCATCAGCAACAACGCCGGGAACTGTCTCGCCAAAACATTCTACGAGTCGTTCAGCCCCAGAACGCGAAAGAAGATACAAGGCAGCACCATACAGAGGCTTTGAACCATAGGCACTACCCATACGGTACTTGCCGTACACAAAAGGAGAAAGCAACGAAAGACGGGGGTAATCAACCCGCGGGTTGAGCTTGCCAGCTTCAGAAGCGTAGATATCACCCAGGTTAACCATCTGCACGTGAGGATACTTTTCGATAATCCTCTCCACTACAGGCTGCAGGTCAGGGGAAATGAGGACATCGTCCTCTGCCAGCAAAGCCCAGTCGGCATCTGAAGCGAGGAAGTCCTTCCACATGTGGTAGTGGCTCAAAGCGCAACCCTTCTCGGCAGGCCTCGGCTCTTTACCGTAACGAGTCAAGAACAGCTTGCTATCGAATTGTGCATCAGTGACGTGATCATCACGGTTATCCACCGCAGAATAACGCTGAAAATCTTGAGCGGGTGCCCCCATCGAGAAGAAAGAATCAAACCGGTTAGCGCCATCCAGTCCCAGAACGTATTTCAGAATTTTTGCCATGAATTTCCCTTTGCTGTGGCACACCCATACAGTCCTTATCTGAAGCGACAGAAGCCATGTATGAGTGCCGAGTATTGATTTGGCCCCGACAAGCACAAAGCACGCCGAAAATATGCGCACACAATAACAAATTGCCTAGTCAGTGAGTGATGAATTATATGTATAAAAATACCCTATCACTCATGTGAAGATAGTACCCAGCAATTGGTGTACAGCCCCCTGTTATGTATCGCATGTTACATGATACCTCACGTACTAAAGCTGAAAATAACTACGAAAAAGCCCCTCCCCACCATGCATATATGGCAAAGAAAGGCTTTCTCAAAGAAGCTTACTTATTTCGCCTGCCCAGGCGCTGCTTCACCTCATCAAGAGTAGTATCCAGGGCGTTCTTAGCATTCACCAAACGCATCTTCGGAGCCGACGCAATACGCAGGCGATCCAAAGCGCTCGAACCCTTCTGATTCTCGGCCAGCATTTCCAGGTGGCTCTTACCGGACTCCAGGATGACGCTACTACCCTCCCAGCCGCACAGGCCCGGCTGCACA
>NZ_KV830882.1:213587-307368 GCF_001836905.1 Rothia sp. HMSC062F03
GAGCAGCAGCTCAGCACCCGAACGGGAAATTAGGTACAGACCCGTGCAGCCCAGGCGGGTCGAACCGTACAGCTTACCCATACGGTACTTACCGTACACAAAAGGAGAGAGTAGAGACAGGCGGATGTACTCCACGCGGGGGTTCATAGTGCCCGCCTTGAACGAGTACGCATCGCACAGGTTCACCAGCTGAACCTGCAGATACTTGGTGATGATCGCGTTCACCACTGCCTCGGCGTCAGGCGAAATCAGGATGTCATCCTCAGCGATCAGAGCCCAGTCGGTATCGGTAGCCAGAAAATCACGCCACATCTTCACATGGCTGAGCATACAACCACGCTCAGCCGGGGTGGGATCGCGGTGCCAACGCCTCCGGAAAAGCTCGACGTCAAACTCTTTATCCGTGACGTGGTTGTCGCGGTTATCGACTGCAGAGTAGGGCACAAAATCCTTCGCGGGTGCGCCCACCGAATAGAACGATTCAAAACGGTTCGCGCCATCCAGGCCCAGAACATACTTCAGAATCTTTGCCATAGTGCCCCCCTAAAGCACCAACTACCGGGTGCTAAACATAAATCTCGTCGGGACGCTTGTAGCACCAATTTTTGAACACGTTATTGAGGCACTATACGTACCTAAATACTACCGACCAAATCATGGAATAGCTGTTTGAGAGTGAATTGAAGATAGTCACTACGGTCTAGCACGCAGGCACGCGCCGCGAGGCTGCCCAGAGTAGCTATCCGCTACAGGCTGTACACGCCTACCACTGGCCATACACGCGCTCCGAATTTTCGCGGATGAGGCGACATAGTGCTTCCAGCTCCTCACCGCGGTGAGCAGCCATGAAACGCACCGTGTAATTTGTCATGTACGACGCGTTCGGGCGGCCACGGAACGGATGCGGGGTCAAGAACGGTGCATCCGTCTCAGCCAGAATCAGCTCCGGGCGAGCTATCGCCAGCGATTCCTGAATACCCTTCGAGTTCTTGAACGTCACCGTGCCAGCAAAGCTCATGTACCAGCCGCGCTCGTTACAGATTTCGGCCAGCTCGGGCCCACCCGAGTAGCAGTGAAACACGGTCCGCTCCGGCGCGCCCTCCTCGTCCAGGATGCGCACGACATCCTCGTGAGCATCACGGTCGTGAATCTGCAGTGCCAGGTTATGCTTCTTCGCCAGGCGGATATGCTCGCGGAAGCTGTAGTGCTGCGCCTCCTTACCCTCATCTCCGGTGCGGAAGTAGTCCAAGCCGGTCTCACCGATGGCGCGCACGCGGTCGGTAGCGGCAAGCTCGTCAAGGGTGGCGAGCGCCGCCTCCAGCTGACCGGCTGCAGCCAATTCGGGGGCGGTGTTCGGGTGAATCGCGACGGCTGCGAGCACACGCTCATCGGCCTGGGCGGCGGCTACGGCGTAGAGGGAGGAGGGAATATCGCATCCGACCTGCACGATGGCGCCGATGCCGAGCTTCTCACCGGTGTCGAGCGCATCGCGGGCGCTGATTTCTACCTCGCCGTCGAGCAGGTCCATGTGAGTGTGGTTGTCCACGATGGGGTAGGGCAGCGGCTCGGGGGCAGGCGGAAAAAGCAGGTTGCGGCTGCGCCCGTTCTCGCCGGTCGTGGAGCGGCGGCGGGTGCCCTCCCCGCCCTTGGCGTCGCTAATGCCCGCGTAGAGCTCCGCCTCGTAGGGGGCTGGGATTTCGCCGGGCACGACACTCCAGCCCTGCGGCAGCACGGTTCCCTCCAGCTGCGCGGGGGTGGGCAGGGTGTACCCCGCCAGGGAGGCGAGGGCGTTCAGGTCCTCCTGGGTGATGGTGTTACCGGTGTGGTTCTGGCACATGGGGAATCCTTCTGTGTGTTTGCGATACCGCGGGATAGTCCGCGCAGGACAACCCGGGGGGGCACGCCCCGCGGGGTCACGGCGTCACAGTAATAACTATTCCGGGCGGTTCATTATTCCGAGCGGGCGGCCAGGGCTGCCTCGTACAGCTCGCGCTTGGAGGTGCCGGTCTCGGCGGCCACGGCGGCACAGGCGGCCTTGAGTCGCTCGCCGGCGGCCACACGGTCGAGGACCAGCCGCACGACGTCCTGCGCTTCGGGGGTTTCGGGGGCCTGCGCGCCCTCGACGATAATGACGATCTCGCCGCGAATACGTTCTGACTCAGCCCACTCGGCGAGCTCGGCCAGGGTGCCGCGGCGAACCTCCTCGTGGAGCTTGGTCAGCTCACGGCTGACGGTGCCTCGACGGTCCGCGCCGAAGGTCTGCACAAAGTCAGCGAGGGTCGCGGCGGTGCGGTGCGGGGACTCGTAGAAGATCATGGTGCGTTCCTCCCCCGCCAGCGAGGCGAGGCGACGCGAACGCTCGGAGCCCTTTCGGGCCAGGAACCCTTCGAAGGTGAAGCGGCCGGTGGGCAGGCCGGAGAGCGCGAGCGCGGTCAGCGCGGCGGAGGGGCCGGGCACCACGGTGACGGGCAGGTCGGCTTCCGCGACGGCTGCGGCGGCAACGTAGCCGGGGTCGGAGATGGTTGGCATGCCCGCGTCCGAGAGAAGCAACACGCGCTGGCCGTCCTGTACCGCCTGCACGATGGTTGCGCTGCGTTCTTCTTCGTTGTGGTCATGGTTGACGATGACGCGACCGCGGGTGCGCACGCCAAGCCCGGAGGCGAGGGTTCGTAGCTTGCGGGTGTCTTCAACGGCGATGAGGTCTGCGGTGGCGAGGGCCGAGCGCAGGCGGTCGGAGGCGTCGGCCAGGTTACCGATGGGGCTGCCGCCGAGGATGAGCACGCCGCCTTCCTCGGAGGTGACGGGCACGTCGGAGTTGGGCGCATCGGCCGTTGAGGGTTCGGAGAGCTCGGCGGATTCTTCGGGGTATTCGGCGGCGGGTGCGGTCATGGCAGGCCTCGTGTCTGTGTCTGGTCTTCGCTTACCACCTAAGTGTAACGCTCGTTTTTTGGGCGGCGGGTGAGGGTAGCGCTTTCCCCGCGGCGGACCCTCATGGCGTCATATACCCTCGTCACCGGGCGGAAATGGTGCATCGTACTGTCTAACCATTTAGGATGGATGGGTGAAGATACCTAAGCTCTCCTCCCCCGAGGCCTCGACCGAGTCGAGCCAGGCCGCCATCCGCGCAGGACGCTACGGCCTGGATTCCCTGCTCGATGCCCTCGCTGTCGCCTACATCCGGGCCCCGCGCTGGGGCTGGGTGGCTCCCACGCTGATTGTGTTGCTGGCCGGCGTGCTGCGCTTCTACAACTTGGCCCACCCGAACGCCATCGTCTTCGACGAAACCTACTACGCGAAGGATGCCTACTCCTACGTTCACTACGGCTACGAACTGAGCTGGACGAAGGACGCGAACGCCTCCTTCGTGGCGGGGCACCCCTCGGGTATCCTGCCGGACTCGCCGGAGTACGTGGTGCATCCGCCGCTGGGCAAATGGATGATTGCCGCCGGCATGGCGATTTTTGGCGATAATAATCCCTTCGGTTGGCGCGTCTCGGCGGCCGTCATCGGTACGCTTTCGGTGGCGCTGATTGCCTACGCAGCGTGGTTGCTCTTCCGTTCCGTAACGGTTTCGACCATCGCGGCGCTGCTGGCCGCTGTGGACGGCCTCATGCTGGTTGAGTCGCGCCTGGCGCTGCTCGATATCTTCCAGATGTTCTGGATTCTGGCGACCTTCGTGTGCCTGCTCTTGGACCGCATCCACGCCCGGCGCGTATTGGCCCGCAATATTGCGGAGGCTGCCCGGCAGTACCGGGGGGAGCTCCCTCCGATGTCTTGGGGTCCGGGTATGGGCCTGCGGCTGTGGCGTGTGGCGGCCGGTGTGTGCGCCGGTGCCGCCGTGGGCGTGAAGTGGAACTCTCTCTTCTTTATCGCCGCGATGGGTCTGCTGACGGTTTTCTGGGATATGAATGCCCGCCGCATCGTTGGCCTGCCGAAGTGGGGGCTGATCGCTCTGGTGCGCGATGGCATCCCGGCCTTCGTGCAGATGATTGGCGTGGGTCTGCTGGTGTACCTGAGCACCTGGGCCGGCTGGTTCCAGTCTTCGAATGCGTACTTCCGTCACTGGGCTCAGGAGAACCCGGGCAAGGGCCTTTTGTGGCTCCCGGAGGATTTGCGTTCCCTGTGGGAGTACCACGCCTCCGCTTTCAAGTTCCACTCGGGTCTGAGCACCCCGCACACCTATTCCGCGCAGGCATGGCAGTGGCTGATTCTGGGCCGCCCGACCTCGTACTTCTACGAGTCGCCGAAGCTGGGTTCTGCCGGATGCACGGTAAAGTCATGCTCCGAGGCCATCTTGAACATTGGTAACCCGGCAATCTGGTGGGCGTTTATTCCCGCGATCTTGGTGGGCCTATTCGTGTTCCTGCTCAAGCGGGACTGGCGTTTCGGCGCGCTGCTGCTGGTGTTCGGTGCCGGCTATTTCCCGTGGTTTATGTACCCGACCCGCACGATGTTCTACTTCTACGCGCTGTCCTTCGAGCCGTTCCTAATTCTGCTGCTGGCCGGTGCCCTGGGCCTGTGCCTCTCGGGGGCTCGCGGTTCGGTGGTGAGGGCGCGCGTCGGCGTGACAGTGGTTGTGCTGTACCTGGTGGGTGTGCTCGTGCTGAGCGCGTACTTCATGCCGCTGTGGACAGCTCAGGTCATCCCCTACGAGCAGTGGTACTCGCACATGTGGTTTAAGACTTGGATTTAGAATCTCGGGCTTAGTCCACGAGGCTTAGTCTGCGGGGCTTAGTCTGCGGACGCCCCAAATACGCGAGGGGGCCGGAACTTATAGTTCCGGCCCCCTCGTTATGCGTTCTGGTCCGCGATACTAGTTCTCGCCCACGCGGGCCGAGGCCAGCTTGACGCGCAGTTCCTGGCGTTCCTGGCGGCGACGCTCGGCCTTGAGCTTGCGATAGGTCGTGGGCCAGGTGCCCACCAGCAGAATTACGATCTGCACGGCCACGATAACCGCCACGGCGATGGCCGCGTCAATCCAGAACTGCGGCGGGTAGAGGCGAATCAGGGTGCTTCGCACCGAGAATTCCCAGTTGCCCTGCGGGAAGAACACCTGGTGGAAGGTCGTGAAGAGCCATTCCCAGCCGAAGGCTCCCACGACGCCCAACACCACGATGAGGCCGAGGGTAATCCAGGTGCCGGTGAAGAGGCTACGGCGAATCACCCCGGGGGCGCGCTCGCGCAGCGAGAGGCTGCTGAAGAGCGTGATCAGCACAAATACGGCGACGGCCATCGTGGCGATTAGCAGAACCCACTTCACGTCGTGCATGTGGTTGACCTCTGCGTCGGTGAAGGCGAGGGTATTGTCGGCACCGGTAGTGATGCGCGCGAGGTACTCTCGCGGGGCAAAGTTGTTGATGTAGTCCAGGCCGTAGGAACCCAGGCGCATACGTTCGATGAGGTAGTAGCCGTAGCTGTCCTCGGGGAACCCGGGTCGGTGGTACTCGAACCAGAGGAAGGGCGCGGAGGCGACGGCGCGAATCGCAATCATCAGCACGCTCAGCGGCACGGCGAGGGCGATGAGCGTGGCACGCAGCCTCAGCAGGCGCGGCTGATCCTGCATGGCGTCCTGGCGTGCCGCGGCGCGTTCCGCAGCCTCGGGTGAGGAGGCGAGCGAAGAGAGCGGCGCGTTGGGGTCGGCGACGGTCCGGTTCTGGCCCGTGCGGGTAGTTTCGGTACGGTACTTGCGGCTGCTACCCGTGGTGGTTGCGGCCTCGGCGGTGGCGACGCTCGCCGCCTGGGCGGGTGCATCCGCGGCGGGTGCGCTGGAGGCGCTCGCGGGGGTTGTAGCTGTCGCTTCAGCTTCGGCGGCACGCTGCATGGTCTCACGGTTGAGATCGCTGAGCGTGGGGTTCTTGGGGGTGCTCTGAGAGTCACGGACCAGGGGCACGAAACCGGTGGAAACGTTGGTTCGGGTGCGCACGCGCGAACCAACACCCTGCTCGCGCAACTTGCTGCGGGCCGGAACGACGGGAACGGAACCGGTGGGCAGGTCGGGTTCTTCGGCAACGTTCGGAACGTCGGCGGCGATGCGTCCGAAGGCTCCGGTGTTCGGTGCCGGTTCAACGGCCTGACGGTTGGTTTGTCGTTCGGCTTGGCGGGCCTGCAGGAGCTCCTCTGCGTTAGTTCGACGGATGGCCGGGCGCAGGGCTCCCCACATGCCTCGAGGTGTTTCTTTGGTCATGGTCTCGCGTTCTATCGTGAGTGAGTGTCCGTTGAGTGTGTTCGGGCGGGTGAATACTACCTGCCAGTTTCTCACACGCAAAGAACCTTCCGCGGCAATTCGCGGAAGGTTCTTTACATTCTAGTGCTTTAAAGCTTAGCTTTCGGTGTCCACAGCCTGGACAGGTACCTTGTAGACTACGTGCCAGCCCTGCGGTGCGGTGAGTCGGGCGGCGTGCTCGTCGCAGAGGTCGTAGGCGTGAGGGTCACGAAACTCCGAGAGCTCATCGATGGTTGCGGTGGAGTCCGCGTAAGAGTAGTGGAGGGTGACGGTCGCCTCTCGTCGGCAGGTTTGGCGGGAGCACAGTCGCGCAGTCTGCATGTGGGTTGTACCTTCCTGGCTTAGCTCGCCTGCTTGCGTAGTCGGCGGCGTTCTCGTTCTGACAGACCGCCCCAGATGCCGAAGCGCTCGTCATTGTCCATTGCATATTGTAGACACTCTTCGCGTACGGGGCATACACCGCACACCCTTTTGGCGTCCCGGGTGGAGCCGCCCTTTTCGGGGAAGAAGGCTTCGGGGTCGGTCTGGGCGCAGAGCGCTTCGGCTTGCCAGGCGAGCTCTCCGTCGTCTCCTTCGGTTCCGTAGAGTCCAGCGGCGGCAGCCCAAATATCGACGGGGGCGGACTGTCGCCGCTCGGCGTCGGTTAGAAAGGCATCGGCGGCCTGTTCAAGTGATGGTGCAGGGTTCATGCTACGGTGCTGAGCGCCTGAGGTGCGTGCCGCGGTTATGCGGTCAGCGGCTAGGTAGGAGCCCATGGGTTTTCCTTCCGTGTTCTCATTGTGAGGATAATGAGTCTGCGGATCCGTCGTGGACGGAATCTTAGTGTGTATGGTGTGGCATGGTTCGCTTCAGCCTCTACGGTCCCCCAAAGCAAACACGCTTATATATCTATTAGACGTGCGACACGCCGTTTCGTCAAACTAGACTTAATGATTATTTAGATGTATATAACGTGACGATTATTTATTGTAATTGCGACTTTTATTTGGTTTGGGAACAAAAATATCGTCTCGCGAACGGCACGAAACCCCTCGTCGGGTTCGTCATCACGCACCTGGTTTCCGGGGCGGTTCCGGGCAGTCGGCTACATTTCGGGGCTCCGGCCCTAATTTTAGAAATCCGCCAATAAATTAAGAGTAGCCATACCTCAGCTATTTTTCGTCCGCACGTTTCCCAATTTATGCAGTTGTGCATATAGGCCCTTACGGACAAAAATTTCACACCCGTAACAAGAAAACTTTACATTAAGCGGTTTTATGACAAGCACTATTTGAAAATATCGCTCCGCGCCGCGTGTTTTTTCTTCTCGTTCCCTGAAAATTTTCTCCTTACCGTTCTATGACAATCTCTCCCCTCGGCCGCGTGGCCGAGATAACCCCCGGCTCTCTCCTCCCCCCCCCGTGCCCGGCGCAATGCCTGCGGTGCGGTAGAGTGAAACCATGGTTACCCTATCCCCCATCGACCCCGCGGTTCCCGCCTCCCTCAACCGATTCTTTGAGGCCCTCAGCTCCGTGCAGACCCCCGCACTCATCTGGTACTCCGACAACGGCGAGCGCATCGAGCTCTCCGGGCGCGTCCTCATGAACTGGGTCAACAAGACCGCCAACCTGCTCATCGAGGAATGTGACCTCGCCACTGAAGAGGCCTTCGATCTGCAGGCGCCCCTGCACTGGCGTCCTCTGGTGGTCGGCCTAGCCGCCCTGCGCGTGGGCGCAACTCTCGACCGGGACGAGCCCCTGGCCGCCGCGGTATGCACCGAGCAGGACGCGCGCTTCGTCAACGGCCCAGCCTATCTTCTGACGGTAGACCGCGCTCCCCTGGCCCTCGCCTACTCTGGGGATTTGACTGCTCTGCAAACCTACGCCGATGAAGTGCTCGATTTCTGTGCCCTGGTGCCCAGCATGGGTGACCACTACGAGGGTCTGCTGCCCGACGAGTCTGCCGAAGTGGTCGAGGGCTTCACCTACTCCAAGGCCTACGCGCAGATTCGCCAGCTAGCGGACTCGTACCGTGGCGAGACGCTTTCCGGCGGTCAGCGGGCGTTGGCCCTCATGCTGAGCCCCAGCTACGGTTTTGATTCCTCGGAGGCAACGCTAAGCACCCTGATGCAGGCCTTGGCCATCATGGCTTCGGGGCGCGCCGTGTTCCTGGCCGATCCGGCCGTTGAGTGGAGCGAAGAGCGGCTTGCATCCCTCCTGGAGGCCGAACGCGCCAAGGAACTGCCCTGCAGTTAGGCCCCCGATACGATAAGAGCGTGAAGATAAAGCACCGGCCCCGATACACGAAGTATCGGGGCCGCTGCTTTGTCTTTGATAGGGCTGGTGGTGGGCTCTGAGCGGTGCCGTTTAGCGGCTGCGCTCGGTACCGGACGCGTTCGCCCCGCCATCCTGAGCCTTGGAGCCTGCCGAGGCTTCGCCGTCCAGGATGGCGGCCGCGTCATCAAACATGCGGCCGAGTTCCTCATGGTCGGTGCCCTCACCCTTGGAGACCTGGTTACGGTGCGAGCCGTACACCCAGAATCGGTAGAGGAAGTAACGCAGGATGGTGCCCAGGATGGTACCGATGATCGTACCGGAGATGAACGAGGCCTCCGCGGTGCGCAGGTTCAGCACGTAGGTGCTAAAGGCCACGCAGCCGGCCTCAACCATGATGCCCAGCAGGTTGACGATGCCGAATTCGACGGCCTCGCGCTTCCAGTTTTCGGAGCGGGATTCGCGGAAGGTCCACAGGCGGTTCATAAGCCACGAGAAGATGGTGGCCACGATACTTGCGACGACCTTTGCCTTCGTGTGGGACTGCGACATGACGGTCATCATGAGAACCCACACGGTAATGGAATTCACCACAAACGCAGCGCCACCGACGGTTCCGAACTTAAGCACCTCGATGCCGTAGCTGTCCCACAGGGATTTCAGTCGTTCGGTCATGGTGGGTTTAGTCTGTGCGCTCATGCGGGGCCTATCTAACAGGTGGTGTCGGTGGATAGCTTCCGGGTCCGCCAGAGCGGGGCCGCGAGGCAGAGACCGGGCGCCGGGGACTTTTCAAGCTCTTCATATGGTAGTACAGACCGGCCGGGTTATCCCTAGCCGCGCCAGATTTTTCAGTCAATACCCAGCCGGTAGCGGCAGCTTTTCCCCCGCCACAGGCAATCGCCCGCCCACAGTTCACGATACGGTTCATCTAACGTGTACGCCCCGAAGCGAGTACACTTAGGTGATGTGACTTACCCTGTGACTGGACCCGTAATTGGCGTCATCGGCGGAGGCCAGCTGGCCCGCATGATGGCCCCCGCAGCAACTAACCTTGGCATCAACCTGCAGATTCTCGCGGAGGCGCCCACCGTCGGCGCCGTGGCGGCGGTACGCACCGCCCCCGTTGGCGATTACAAGGATCTCGATACCCTCCGCGAGTTTGCCCGCGGCAAGGATGTCATCACCTTCGATCACGAGCACGTGCCCACCGAATTTTTGCGCACCCTCATGGCCGAGGGTGTGAACGTGCAACCTCAGCCCGACGCCCTGCAGTACGCGCAGGATAAGCTCCTGATGCGCCAGGCCGTCGAGCGCCTGGGTCTGCCGAACCCTCGCTGGGCTAAGGTTTCTACCCTGGACGAGCTTCTTGCCTTCGGCGATGAGATTGGCTGGCCCGTGGTGTTGAAGACCCCGCGCGGCGGCTACGACGGCAAGGGCGTGCTTGTGTTGGATTCCCCCGCCGAGGCCCGCGAGCGTAGCTCCGAATGGTTCGAGCAGTTGCCCTCGCGCACCGATTTCTCCGCCCTGCTGGCCGAGGAGAAGGTTCCCTTCACCCGCGAGCTTTCCGCACTGGTGGCTCGTCGTGAGAGCGGCGAGGTGCGCCCCTGGCCGGTCGTTGAGACCATCCAGGTGAACTCCATCTGTGACGAGGTGATTGCCCCCGCGCAGAACCTGGCCCCCGAGATTGCCGAGGCCGCCGCGGCCGCAGCCGTGACCATCGCCTCCGAGCTGGGCGTGACCGGCGTGATGGCCGCCGAGCTCTTCGAGGTGCCCGGCTCCCCCGCAGGCTTCTACATCAACGAGCTAGCCATGCGCCCGCACAACACCGGCCACTGGACCCAGAACGGTTCGGTGACCAGCCAGTTCGAGCAGCACCTGCGGGCCGTGCTGGATCTGCCGCTGGGCGATACCTCCGTGCTGGACGAGGTCGCCGTCATGAAGAACTACCTGGGCGGCGAGAACGAGGACATCTTCGGCGTCTACCCGCTGGCCCTCTCAGCCGAGCCTCGCGCCAAGATTCACTTCTACGGTAAGGAAACCCGACCCGGCCGCAAGATTGGCCACGTGAACATTTCGGGCCGGGTCGATGAGCTTGAGAACCTGCGCCACAGCGCCGCCAACGCCGCATCCATTTTGCGCGATGGCCGCCCCCTGTAGGCGACGGGCCACTCAAATATAGGTCGAGCGCGGGTTCTCTCCGCTGAGAACCCGCGCTCGACGCCCCTAGTGATGGTGGTATTCCACCGCATTGTGAAAGGATATGAGGATTATGTCTCAGTCTCCCTATGATTCCTCCCAACCCATCGTCGGCATTGTGATGGGTTCCGATTCGGACTGGTCGGTCATGGAGGCCGCCGCCGAGGTTCTGGACGAGTTCGGCATCCCGTACGAGGCTGATGTTGTTTCTGCACACCGCATGCCCGAGGACATGATTGAGTACGGCAAGAAGGCTCACAGCCGCGGTATTCGCGTGATTATTGCCGGTGCCGGCGGCGCCGCTCACCTACCGGGTATGCTCGCCTCGGTCACCGCTCTGCCGGTGATTGGTGTTCCGGTGCGCCTGAAGAACCTCGAAGGCATGGATTCGCTGCTGTCGATCGTCCAGATGCCCGCCGGCGTTCCGGTGGCTACCGTATCCATCAACGGTGCACGCAACGCGGGCCTGCTGGCCCTGCGCATCCTGGGTTCGGGCACCGATGCTTTCGCCCGCCAGGTGCACGACGACCTGCACGAGTTCTCGGCTAACCTGCGCCAGTCGGCTATCGACAAGGGAGCCGCTCTGCGCACCCGAGTTGCCGAGGCGAAGGCAAAGGCAGCGGCCGAGCGCGAGGCGGAGGAGAGCCCCTCCGCACCCCGCCCCACTTCTGCTCCCGAGGCTTCGTCGGAGCCCCAGGCTTACGTTCCCTAAGCTCGGATACACTAGAAGTATGAGCAATATTCTTCAGTCCGATATTTGGGCACGTTTTCAGGAATCTAATGGTCACACCGTAATTCGTAAGAGCGGTAACGGCTGGTCGTACCTTGCAACCGTTGAGGGCGGCGCTACCGGCCGCTACCTGTACAGCCCGTACGGACCGGTCGCCTCCAGCGCTGTGGCTTTTGATGAGGCTCTCGCGTCGTTGAAGGAAGAAGCTGCGAAGCTTCGTTGCCTGTTTGTGCGCATTGAGCCCACTGAATCCGCTATTTGGGGCGATCAGGATGCGGCTGCTTTCTTGGCTCGTCGCGGTGCGGTTCTGGCTCCTCGCCAGGTGCAGCCCTCGCATACGCAGATTATTGATCTTTCGGGCACCGAGGACGAAATCCTCAAGGGAATGATCCCCAGTTACCGTAATCGTCATCGTAATCTCCACAAAAAGGGCGTGACCGTTGAGGTGTCGACCAATCCCTCGGATATGACGATTCTCTTCGGCTTCCTCGAGGAAACCGCGGACCGTAACGGTTTTAACCGCCAGCAGGACGACTACCTGATGCAGGTTGCTCGTGTGCTGATGCCCGCCGGTGCGGCATCGCTCTACATTGCGAAGCTGACCGATGAGAACGGTGAGAGCACCCCGATTGCGGCGGCGTTTGTGTACGATTCGGATGACACCCGCACCTACGCGCACGCTGCGGCTTCCTTCGAGCACCGCAACCTTAGTGCAGGTGTTGTGGTGGTGACGAACTTTATCCTGGACGCTAAGCGTAAGGGTCTGAAGTACGTTGACCTCTTCGGTATTGCGCCGGAGGATCAGCCGGATCACGAGTGGGCTGGTTTCACGAAGTTCAAGAAGTCCTTCGGCGGCGAGTCCGTAGAGTACCCCGGCACCTGGGATGTGCCGGTCACCTCGCTGGGTTACCGCGCCTATACCCTGGCGTACAAGGCACGCCCGGCGGTTCGCGATGCGGTATCTAAGGCCAAGGATAAGCTGCGTTCCCTGCGTTCGCGCTAACGTGTGCCGGTAACGGCGATAAGCATAAGGAGCCGCCCCCGACCGAATGATTCGGTCGGGGGCGGCTCCTTATGCTTGGGGGCTACCTCAAAGGCTTATGCTTCGCCGGGGCTCTTGGTGTGCGAGAGAATCTCGCGCAGGCGGGAGAGGCGGTGCTCAGCCTCAACGGTGCGCACGGTACCGGAGGAGGAACGCATGACCAGCGACTGGGTGGTCACAACGTTCTTGTTGTAGCGCACGCCGCGTAGCAGCTTGCCGTCGGTAATACCGGTTGCGGCGAAGAAGCAGTTGTCGCTGGTGACCAGGTCGTTGGTGGTCAGCACGCGGTCCAGGTCGTGGCCCGCGGCCAGTGCCTTCTCGCGCTCTGCCTCGTCGGTCGGTGCCAGGCGGCCCTGAATCACGCCGCCGGTTGCCTTAATGGCGCATGCCGCGACGACGCCCTCGGGGGTGCCACCGGTGCCGAGCATCAGGTCCACGCCGGTGTTCTCGCGGCAGGCCGCGATAGCGCCGGCGACGTCACCGTCGAGGATGATGCGGGTACGGGCACCTGCATCACGAATCTCCTGGATCAGCTTGGCGTGGCGGGGGCGGTCCAGCACGCAGACGGTCAGCTCGCTGACCTTCTTGCCCTTAGCCTTAGCGACCAGGTGCAGGTTCTGCTTGACGGGCAGGCGCAGGTCCACGAATTCGGCGGCCTCGGGGCCGGTGACCAGCTTCTCCATGTAGAACACTGCGGAGGGGTCGAACATGGTGCCGCCGTCTGCCACGGCAATCACGGAGAGGGCGTTGTCCATGCCGAGCGCGGTCAGGCGGGTGCCGTCGATGGGATCAACCGCGACGTCTAGGGAGGGGCCGGAGCCGTCGCCGACGTTCTCGCCGTTGTACAGCATGGGGGCCTTGTCCTTCTCGCCCTCGCCGATGACCACGGTACCGTTGAAGTGGATGGTGGAGAGGCGGTAGCGCATAGCGTCGACAGCTGCGCCGTCCGCAAGATTCTTTTCGCCCGCGCCAACCCAGGGACCCGCTGCGATGGCTGCGGCTTCGGTAGCGCGCACCAGTTCCATTGCCAGGTTACGGTCGCCGTGGTTATTGTTCGTAGTCATAGACTCACCTTCGAGAATTCTTGACAGCGCCGGTTGGCTGGACCTTTCCAGCACGAAATCACCGGCGATCAGTGCTCCTTTCAGGATAGCGCGCTTACGCACCGCTTTTCTCGTTATGAACGGGTTTTCGGGCGTGTTGGTCATTCAGTGAAAGGATGCGCTCCTCTCACTCCGCGAGGGCGCGTCGCATTAGCTATTTTTTGCATCGTTAGGGCATATTTGAGTTAAGTTCTTTTGGGCGTTGGTGAGGGACCTCTCCATTGAGGCCGCTCGGGTCGCCGAAACCGCATCCCCTGCGCCCAGGTATCAAGGAGAAGACACCATGGCTAAGAAGCCCAACCAGGTTCAGCCGACCCCCGCAGAGGCATGGAAGCGTCTGAAGGACGGCAACCGACGTTTCGTTGAGGGTAGCAACGAGCACCCCAACCAGGACACCATCCGCCGCACCGACCTGGCTGCGGGCCAGTTCCCCTTCGCCTCCATCTTTGGTTGCGGCGACTCTCGCCTCGCGGCAGAGATTATTTTTGACCTGGGCCTGGGCGACGCGTTCGTGGTGCGTACCGCCGGCCACGTCCTGGAGAACGCGGCGCTCGGTTCGCTGGAGTACGCGGTTGATGAGTTTGAGACCCCCATTGTGATGGTTCTCGGTCACGACTCCTGCGGCGCCGTGACTGCGGCCAGCAAGTCCTTGGAGTCCGGCGAGATGCCGCACGGCTTCATCCGTAACCTGGTGCAGCACATCCTGCCTTCGGTAATGTCCCCGAAGCTACCCGAAAACCCGGTCGTCAACGATATGGTTCGTGAGCACACCCGCCAGACCGCTATCCGCATTATCGAGCAGTCCCACATCATTTCGGATGCGGTGCTTGCGGGTAAGGTCGCCGTGATCGGCGTCTTCTACCATCTGAAGGAGGGTAAGGCCGAGCTCGTGTTCAGCTCGCAGGACCTCGCTCTGCAGGAGGAGAAGAACGATGAACAGAACCCGCCGACCCAGACGCTCCCCGTGGTCGTGAAGACTCCCCCGCGCGTCGTGATTGCCGAGAACCTGGACTAGAGCCCGGATTTATTTCTCCGGAGGGACGATAAAACGGCCCACCGCGAGAACCCACTCGTTCACACGCAAGACCATGTTTTTTCATGGGTAAGCCCCTCCCCTACGGTGTGTTCCCACATTCGCGGGGGTGGGGCTTTTTCCGTGCTCTGAATCCTGCAAAATTTATGAGCGTTTTTCCTTTTCTGGCACCGGATTTTGGCGACGGGGCCACTTTGAACGCCTATGCTAGAGATATGGCTGAAAACATTGAATACCGCATTGAACATGACACCATGGGCGAAGTTCGCGTTCCGGCTGATGCACTCTACCGTGCACAGACCCAGCGCGCAGTCGAGAACTTCCCGATTTCGGGTCAGACTCTCGAATCCGCCCATATTCGTGCGCTTGCCCTCGTGAAGAAGGCAGCCGCGACCGCCAATGAGGAACTCAAGGTGCTCGACGCTGAGCGCGCCCAGGCTATCCGCGACGCAGCGGATCTGGTAGCAACCGGTAAGTACGACGCCCACTTCCCCATTGACGTCTTCCAGACCGGCTCCGGTACCTCCTCGAACATGAACGCAAACGAGGTCCTGGCAACCCTGGCAACCCGTTCCCTGGAGTCCAAGGGCATTGAGGTTCACCCCAACGACCACGTGAACGCTTCCCAGTCCTCCAACGACGTCTTCCCCACCTCCGTGCACGTTGCTGTGACCGAGGCTCTGGTGAAGGACCTGATTCCCGCTCTGGAGGTGCTCGCTGAGTCCCTGGAGCGCAAGTCTGCAGAGTTCAAGGACGTTGTGAAGTCGGGCCGTACCCACCTGATGGACGCAACCCCCATCACCCTGGGTCAGGAGTTCTCCGGCTACGCCGCAACCGTGCGTTACGGCATTGAGCGTGTGAACGCTTCCCTGCCCCGCGTGGCTGAGGTTCCCCTGGGCGGTACCGCTGTGGGTACCGGCATTAACACCCCGGCTGGTTTCTCCGCTCGCGTGATTGAGCTGCTCGCTGAGGAGACCGGCCTGCCCCTGACCGAGGCTCGCAACCACTTCGAGGCTCAGGCTAACCGTGACGGCCTGATTGAGGTTTCCGGCCAGTTGCGCACCCTGGCGTACGGCCTGATGAAGATCAGCAACGACATCCGCTGGATGGGTTCGGGCCCGAACACCGGCCTGGGCGAGCTGCACATCCCCGACCTGCAGCCCGGCTCCTCGATTATGCCCGGTAAGGTCAACCCCGTGATTTGTGAGGCTACCATTCAGGTTGCCGCTCAGGTCATCGGTAACGACGCAACCATTGCTCTGTCGTCCACTAACGGCGCGTTTGAGCTGAACGTGGGTATCCCGGTGATGGCTGCTAACCTGCTGCAGTCGATTCGTCTGCTCGCTAATGTTTCTCGCGTTTCGGCTGAGAAGATGATTGACGGTCTGACCGCTAACGTTGACCGTTGCCGTTTCCTGGCTGAGGCTTCGCCGTCGACCGTGACCCCGCTGAACAAGCTGATTGGTTACGAGGCTGCTGCGAAGATCGCTAAGTACTCGGTGGCTCACAAGGTGACTGTCCGTGAGGCAGTTGTGGCTCTGGGTTACGTGGAGCGCGGCGAAGTGACCGAGGAGCAGCTGGATGCGGCTCTGGACGTCACCAAGATGCTGGGCAACTTCTAATCCAAATCGTCTGATCACACCGCATACAGAATCGGGTGTGGCGCTACTGTTCCTACGGTATCGTCACACCCGATTTCTTATGTTCGTCTTGCCTCCCACGTGCGCAAAGGTAGTAGATACGACGGAGGGGCCCGCCTTTCGACGGGCCCCTCCGGGAGCGTTAAGCATCCCTTACGGACTAGCTGAACTGCCTCCACGCGGACATGTTACGCAGGTTCGAGCGAGCCATTGCCACGGCCTCCGCTGCGCCGCGGTTCAGCGCAATCTTGGAGAGCGAGGTGGCGAAGCCAACGATTTGCTTGGCCTCGACCTCGGGCGGCATCGACAGAGCGTTGGGGTCGGTAATGATCTCGACCAGGGAGGGGCCGCGGTGAGCCAGGGCGGTGCGCAGCGCACCTTCCAGGTCCTCGGCCTTCTCAACACGCTGAGCTTGGAAACCAGCGGCGGTTGCGATGTCGGCGTAGTTGACGAGCGGCACATCCACGCCGAAGTCCTCGAAGCCCTGAACCAGCTGCTCAAGCTTCACCATGCCCAGGGTGGAGTTGTTGAACACCACGATGGTCAGCGGCAGATCGTACATGACCGCGGTCAGAATATCACCCAGCATCATGGACAGGCCACCGTCACCCGAGACCGAGATGACCTGGCGGTTAGGCTCGGCAATCTGGGCGCCCAGGGCCATAGGCATGGCGTTCGCCATGGAGCCGTGGAGGAAGGAACCCAGCAGACGGCGCTTGCCGTTGGGGGTGATGTAGCGGGCGGTCCACACGTTGCACATGCCGGTGTCCGCGGTGAAGATGGCGTCATCGGAGGCCAGCTCATCCAGCACGGATGCGGCGTACTCGGGGTGAATCTTGCCCTTGGTGGGGTTGTGGGTGTAGGCACCGACGACCTTGGTCATGATCTTCTCGTTCTTCTTCAGGAGCTTCTCCAGGAACGAGCGGTCGCTCTTGCGCTGCACGAGGGGCAGAACGGCCTTCAGGGTTGCGGCAACGTCAGCCTCAATCAGCAGGTCGACGTTGGTACGGCGGCCCAACACCTCGCCGGCACGGTCAATCTGAACGGTCTGCACGTTGGGCAGGAACTGGTCGTAGGGGAAGTCGGTACCCAGCAGGAGCATCAGGTCGGAGTCCTTCATACCCTCTGCGGCCTCACCGTAGCCCAGCAAACCGGTCATTCCCACATCGAAGGGGTTGTCGTACTGGATGTACTCCTTACCGCGCATCGTGTGGCCCACGGGAGCCGCGACACGGTCGGCCAGCTGAACGACTTCATCATGTGCACCGGCCACACCGGCACCAGCGAAAATCGAAATCTTCTTGGCCGCGTTGATGCGATCGGCCAGGTCGCGCACGGTGGTCTCATCGGGAACGATGGTGCCGGGGCGGTAGTCGCCCCATGCGGGCACGTGGTCAACGGCATCCTGGATGGCAATATCGCCGGGAATCGATACGACGGCCACACCGCGGCGGGCGATAGCGTGACGCATACCGGAGTTGATGATGCGCAGGGTCTGGTGGCCAGAGACTGCCATCTCGTTGTAGACCGAGCAATCCTCGAAGATGCGCTCGGGGTGGGTTTCCTGGAAGTATCCGCTACCAATCTGGCCGGAGGGGATGTGGGAAGCAATCGCCAGCACCGGAGCGTGGGAGCGGTTGGCATCGTAGAGACCGTTGATGAGGTGGGTGTTGCCCGGACCGCATGAGCCGGCGCACACGGCCAGCTTACCGGTCACCTGGGCCTCGGCGCTTGCGGCAAAGGCCGCGGCTTCCTCGTGGCGCACGTGAATCCAGTCGATACCGCCGTTCTTCGAGCCGCCGGAGGCGCGCACTGCGTCCACGATGGGGTTCAGGGAGTCGCCCACCACGCCGTAGATACGCGTGACACCGGCCTCGACGAGCTGTGCGACAATCTGTTCTGCCAAGTTCATAATTACCCTCTTTCGTTGGCGTTCCACGGGGTGCAACGGCCCGGTGGGGAACGCTGTGTATCCCCTCAGACTAGCACTCTTTCCTCGTCAAAGAAGGTCTTGCTTTTAAAACACTTAGGGTGTATCAACTTGGCATAAAGTCGGGTCTCGTTCGCGCAGGGCGGAGGGCAACCCTCGCTTGGCTAGTCCTCTTCCGGCGGCACCGACTCCAAACCAAAACGGCAGTGGCCGTCATAGTTCAGCGCTGCATCAATACGGTCCAGCATCCGCTCCGAAAGCAACGCACGCTCCGCCGGGTCAGACACATCCACCCAACGCACCTGCGAAGACTCCTCATCGTTCACCTTCGCCTCACCAGAAACCCAGCGGCACAAGAACGTATGATCCAAGAACTGGCAGCGGTCACCATTACCGAACTGCATCGGCGGGTCAGCCTTCACCTGCGCCAGCTCCAGCACCTCAATCTGCACGTTCGCCTCCTCCTGCGCCTCACGCAGGCAGGTCAGTGCGGGGCTCTCCCCCGGGTCCACAATGCCCGTGATCGGGGTCCACGCCCCGTTATCGCTACGGCGCACCAGCAGCACCTTAGAATCCTGCTCACGGTACACTACAGCCGTCGCACCGGACAGCCACAGGTAATCCGAACCGATCCGCTCACGCAGCTTACGGATATAGGGAGGAGTAGGCATAACATCAACCTTTCAAAAGCCCCGGCAGTTCTGCCGAGAAATAGGTGCTAGGGAGCAGAGCAAACAGCCGCGAACCGCACGAAGAACGAACCCGCCACTTAGCCGGACGGTCGCCCTACTTCGGAATCTACCACAGAGAATACACCGGAGCAGCCAACGCCACCAGCGCACCCAGAAGCATAAACGGGCCGAACGCAATGCGGGTGCTACCGCGCGCCTTCGTGAACAGTACTAGAGCCAAAGACACCAGACCACCGGCAAGGAACGTCACCAGCGACGCCCAGCCCAGGTTCGCCCAGGACAGGTACCCGAGCACGCCGCCCAGAATGCCGGCAAGCTTCACATCCCCGCGGCCCAGCGCGCCAAAAGACAGGATACGCAGAAGCAGGTAGCAGAACCACAGCACCAGACCGGCACCAATCACACGCCAAATATCGGCGGGGCGGCCCGCAAAAAGCAAAGACACCGGCAACGCCGTATAGGTGGCAATAGCCAAAGGAATCAGGATGCGGTGCGGCAGACGATGCTCCCGCACGTCAATACGCCACAGCCGCAGGAAGCACCACAGGAAATACAGCAGGTAGCTGCCGAGCACCAGAGCGGCAATAACGGAGGCGCCGCCTGCGTGGTAGAGGCGGGAAAGCTCAGCGAGCATAGAACGTCCATTCTGTAATGCTGGAGGCTGTACTACCGGAGGCTACTAGTCAGGAACAGCCAGCCAAGAAACACGAGCCAACGGCGCTAGACCCTTAGCCTCTAGGAAGCTTCTAGGAACCGAAGCGGCGGGAACGGTTCGCGTAGTCCCGCAGGGCACGCAGAAAATCAACGCGCGTGAAATCCGGCCACAGGGCACGGCAGAAGTAAAACTCAGAATACGCGCTCTGCCAGGTCATGAAACCGGACAGGCGCTGCTCACCCGAAGTGCGAATCAGCAGGTCCGGGTCGGGCATATCGGCGGTGTACAGGTGCGAAGAAATATTCTCCACGCTCAGCTGTTCGGCAAGCGATTCCAAGGATGTGCCCTCAGCGGCGGCCTCGCGCAGAACCGATCGGACCGCATCCACAATCTCCTGGCGGCCGCCGTAACCGACCGCAATGTTCACCCGCACGCCGGATAGGTGTGCAGTCTGCTCAATCGCCCAGTCCAGGCGCTCGTGCAGCTGACGAGGAATCAGGTCAATATTGCCGATGGCGCGCACCGGACCGCAGGCGGACTCCACCAGCCGTACCAGGAAGTTATCGATGACCGCCACCAGGCCGGTCAGTTCCTGCTCGGGGCGCTTGAGGTTCTCAACCGAGAGCATGTACAGGCTCACCTGCGGAATCGACAGCTCGGTGCACCAGGCCAGAAAATCAATAATTCGCTCCGCACCGGCGGCGTGGCCCTCACGGGTGCTCAGGCCGCGCTGAGCCGCCCAGCGGCGGTTACCGTCCACCAGCACTCCAATGTGGGCGGGCAGGATTTCAGGGCTCAGCGAGCGCTCCAGGGCCCGCTCGTAGACGGTCAGCTCCGTGACAGTACCGGGGTTGCTGGCATGACCGTGCACGGTAATCACGGGCAGGGCGTTAGCGCTCATGGCTCGTACCTCATTCGGCTGTCGAAGCGGATGCATCACGGGCTCTACGGTGTGAGAGCCCAAGCTCTAATTCTACGCCCCGGGCGCGCGCCGCGGGGCTCCCCGCGGGTGCGGAAGGGCTGAGAATCGGCTCAAAGTTTGAGCTTCCGGGGGCTCAGACGGGGCCCGGACCCGGAGTGGGTACTCATGCGAAGGCCCCGGCCCCGCTCTCCGTATGCATCACTGGGCGGAACCGGGGGCGCTGAAGAAGCATCGTGGCTGAGCTCTAGATGACGTAGTAGTCGCTCAGGCCCTCGTCCAGGCTAGATTCGGGCAGCTGAACCTCAGCGTGCGAGGCGGCCAGCGTGTAGTCCTCCCAAGGCCAAATATCCTTCAGCTGTTCGCTGGGAACGGCGAAGAACACGCCGTTCGGGTCCACCTGCGATGCGTGCGCGCGCAAAGCCTGATCGCGCTGCTCAAAGTGGTCGGTCACCAGGATGCGGGTCGTAGTCTCGTGGCGAGGCGCCTCCCCCGAGGAGGCGCGGTGCGCGAGGTTCTCAATCCAGCCGCTCAGCAGG
The DNA here is from genome assembly GCF_001836905.1 of Rothia sp. HMSC062F03. Taxonomy (NCBI): domain Bacteria; kingdom Bacillati; phylum Actinomycetota; class Actinomycetes; order Micrococcales; family Micrococcaceae; genus Rothia; species Rothia sp. HMSC062F03. The sequence goes on from NZ_KV830882.1 coordinate 234,542, forward strand.
CTCTCACCGTGCGTATCGAGCAGATGCTCGTGCAGGGCGAGGGTGCGTTCGGGGTTGAATGCGCGGTCGTAATAGAGCTTCAGCGGGGTCCAGGGCTCTCCCTCACCCACGTAGGCTTCCGGGTCGCCTGCCTTCTCGAATGCTTCCACGGCAACCTTGTGGGTCATGATGTGGTCGGGGTGCGGGTAGCCGCCGATCTCGTCGTAGGTGATGATGATGTGCGGGCGGTACTCACGCACCAGACGCACGAGCGGCGCGGCGGCACGGTCCAGGGGCATGGTGCCAAAGCTACCGAAGGGAAGCGACGGCATGGGGTCGCCTTCGGGCAGGCCCGAGTCGAAGAAGCCAATCCAGCGGTGCTCAATACCCATAATCTCGCGGGCAGCCGCCATCTCAGCGCGGCGCAGACCCGGCAGGTCACGGTGCGCACGCGGGCTCTTATCGACCTCCTCATTCAGAATGTCGCCGCGCTCGCCGCCGGTCATCGTCGCCACCATGAAGCGCGCGCCACGGGCGATATACGCGGATGCGGTACCTGCGCCCTTGGAGGACTCGTCGTCCGGGTGTGCGTGCACGGCCAGGATGCGCAGACCGGTGTAGTCCTCCTCCAGCGGCTTAATAGCCTCGACGGGAGGGTGAGTCGGCAGGTTCGCCTTCAGCTGTTCGATGGCTTCGCTCACGGTGGTGTCCTTTGGGTTAGTGCCTGGCGGTGCGGTGGGTGGCGTATTAGGTGCGGGATGCGTCGGCGCCTTCCGGTGATTATCCGAAGGCCACGACGAAAGCATTACGAAACAACGCCGGTGTAACTCCTCGTATGATACCCGGGGTCGGGAAGGTTCACTAGCGCAGATGACGCCGTGTGACATCGTGAAACTTAAGGTCACATCCGGGGGTGTATCCGGAGAAGCGCTGGGGAATCTCAAGTATGCGGCAGCCACCGTCCGCCCGGCTTTTCTGCCGTCGGCCCGCGCATCGGCGAGGATACGCTCAAAGGTGTGCTCAGAGGGGAAGAAGCGACCGAGCTACCAGCCGAAAACCCTCCGGTGCTCTAAAATAGGTCTGTTGATTCATTCCGTTACCGGCGCCGCCGCGCATTGAACGCGGCACACGGTAGCGGGTTTATTCGTTTCGCACCGGCAACGCCGGCGCACAAGCAAAGGATACGCATGGCTGACAACACCGGTGCATGGCTCACTCAGGACGCCTTCGACCGTCTCACCCAGGAGCTGGAGTACCTCTCCGGCCCGTACCGTCAGGAAATCGTCGACCGCATCGCGCAGGCACGCGACGAGGGCGACCTCCGTGAGAACGGCGGCTACCACGCCGCCCGCGACGAGCAGGCCAAGAACGAGGCACGCATCAAGCAGCTCAAGCACCTGCTGGAGACCGCACACATTGGCGACGCCCCCGTCGACGACGGCGTTGTGGCCCTGGGCATGGTCATTGAGGCCGAGGTTGCGGGCCGCCACCTGAAGTTCCTGCTTGGTTCCCGCGAGATTGAGGCCCCCCTCCCCGCCGGTACCGATCTGAAGGTCTTCTCGGAGAAGTCCCCGCTGGGTGCCGCAATCATGGGTGCTAAGCAGGGCGACGAGGTTTCCTACACCGCTCCGAACGGTAAGGAACTGAGCGCCAAGATTGTCTCTGTGACCCCCTACCACGCCTAAGTCGAGGCTCATAGATTTGCGGCTGTCGAGGCCCACGGCCCCAGCGCCAACACGCTAAAAGTGCGGGGTGCCGATTCTTCGGAATCGGCACCCCGCACTTTTTATGTCTTCCGCTTCACCACGTGAAGATTCACGAGCGAGCGGCAACCCACAAAATGTAAGGTCGGCTTAGTAGACGATAATCGGCTTGAAGCCCTCGTCCTCCAAGGCAGAAATGACCTGGCGGCAGTGCTCCACACCTTTGGTTTCCATGTCGATGGTGATGGACACATCGCCCATGGAGAGCGAGCCACCCACGCGGGTGTGATCCACACCGGTAACGTTCGCGTCGTTCTCGGAGATGATGCGTGAGATGGTTGCCAGCTCACCCGGGCGGTCAGAGAGCATCATCTTAATGGTCATGTAGCGGCCGGCAGCGGAAAGACCGCGCTGAATCACCTTCAGCATGAGCATCGGGTCGATATTGCCGCCCGAGAGCACGCACACGACGGTGCCCAGGTCGCCGTACTCTTCCTTCAGCTTGCCGTTCATCAGCGCCGCCACGGGCACCGAACCGGCGGGCTCCACCACAAGCTTGTTGCGTTCCATGAGGAAAATGAGGGCGCGGGCGATATCGTCTTCGCTCACGGTCGCCACGTCATCCACCAGCTCCTTGATGATGGAGAAGGGCATCTGGCCGGGGCGACCCACGGCGATACCGTCGGCGATGGTGGAGACCTTCTTCAGGGGCACCAGAGCATCCGCAGCGAGGGACAGCGGGTAGGCCGCGGCGTGCTCCGCCTGAACACCGATAATCTTGATCTTCTTGCCGAGCTCCTGCTCCTTCGCGCGAATCGCCGCGGACAGGCCGGCCAGCAGGCCGCCGCCGCCAACACCCACGATGACGGTGTCAACGTCCGGAACCTGCTCCAGAATCTCCAGACCGATCGTGCCCTGACCGGCAATAATGTCTTCATTGTCGAAGGGGTGCACGAACACCGCGCCGGTCTCATCGGCGTAGCGCTTTGCCTCCGCCAGAGCCTCATCCACGGTCACGCCGTGCAACTCAACCTCAGCACCGTGGTCACGGGTCGCGGTAATCTTCGGCAGCGCCGCACCCAGCGGCATGTAGATGCGGGCCTTAATGCCCAGACGGTCAGCCGCCAGAGCCACACCCTGCGCATGGTTACCCGCGCTCGCCGCCACAACGCCGCGCTTCTTCTCCTCCTCGGAAAGCTTCGCCATGCGCACGTACGCACCGCGCACCTTGAACGAACCGGCACGCTGCAAGTTCTCGCACTTAAAGAAAACCTCTGAACCGAGGCGCTGGCTCAGGGCACGCGAATGGGCGACCGGGGTGCGTTCAATAACGCCTTCGAGCAGCTCTGCGGCACGTTCAATATCGGTAATGGTCACGGGCAGGGAGTCGAGATCTACGCTCACGGGTTTTCCATTCTGACGGTGCGTTGTCCCGCGGGCGCGGGACGGTGATGTATTGCTCATCCCATTTTAGAGGATGGGTACAGCGAAGGGGGCTACCCGGTCGCAAGTAGCCCCCTGGCGAGACACCGCCGTAGACGGCATCGCGGCCGGCGGTATCGCCGGGACGAGTTAGCGGTGCGTTATCGAGGATGGCGGGGTGCCCTACGCCAAAACCTACCGCTCGATGCAGGCCCCTAGTCTTCGGAGGAGTCCGAAGCCTCGGAAGCCTGGTTCTCAGGCTCCTCAGCCTTCTGATGGCGCGGCACTCGGGAGGCCAGCTTCTTGACGCTCTCCTGCCGTTCTTGGGCCTTCTCCTCAGCCTGCTCGCGGCGAGCCACCTCGTGCGGGAAGAGGAACTCCTCATCGCGTAGGCTGGGATCGTGTTCCCAACCGCGATTCGCCAGGTAGCGCACCACCGAGTTCACCACGGCCAGCGTCGGCACCGCGAACAGCGCGCCCACGGCACCGAAAATCATGGAGCCGCCGGCCACCGAGAAAATCACGGCCAGCGGGTGCAGTGATACAGCCTTACCCATGATGAGCGGCTGCAGAATATGCGACTCCACCTGCTGCACCAGTAGCACGATGCCCAGCATAATCAGCGCCTGCACCGGCCCCAGGGCCACGAGCGCCAGAAGCACCGCCACCGCACCGGAGAACAGCGCACCAATCACCGGGATAAAGGAACCCAGGAACACCAGCACGCCCAGCGGAATCGCCAGGGGCACACCCAGGATGGCGGCGCCCAGGCCGATACCGATGGCATCAATCGCGGCCACCAGAATCTGCACGCGGACGTAGGCGCCCAGGGACTTCCAGCCCGCGCGGCCCGCACCATTCACGGCCTCGCGCGCGTCCTTGGGGAAGAGACCGACGACGAACAGCCAGATGCGTTCGCCCTCCATCAGGAAGAAAAGCAGCGTGAACAGGGTTAGGAGCACACCGGTTGCGACATCGGCAGCGGTCGAACCGACCCGAGACACGCCGTTCAGCACGGTGTTCGGATTGTCCTTAAAAGTGTTCTCAATCTGGTGCAGGAGCTGGTTCAGCTGGTCAGCACCCAAATCGTACCCGAGGCTCTTCAGCCAGTCCACGAGCTGCTGATAGCCCTGCACCGCCTTATTAGCCATCGTGGCGAAACCGCGCACCAGCTGCTGACCGGTCAGCGAAATAATCACGGCGAGAAGCAGCAGCAGACCCAGCTCGGCGATAGCAGCCGCGCCGCCGGCCCGCACGCCCTTCTTCCGCAGGAGCATGACGGTCGGGCTCAGCAGAGCCGCCAGGAGCATGGCCACCATCATCGCGATGACCAGCAGGGAGACGTGCCCCAAGCCCTTCCACACGACCCAGCCCGCGCCGGCAATCACGATGAGGCGCCAGGACCACGCGCCGGCCACGTCCACGGCGAAGGGGACCCGGTAGCCCTCCCCCGCCCGACGTTCTTCGGCACTCGATATATGCTTCACGCTGTCTCTCTTTCTCAAGCCCGCCAGGTTGCTGGGCGAGCCGGTATTCGTGGGGCGCTAAACCCCGCCAAAGCCGCGAAAGCGGCGGCACCGCTACGGTACCGCCGCTTCGTACGAATTTTTAGTCGTTGCTGAAGATGCTTGCCAGGTACATGAGTACGCGCAGAATCTCAACGTACAGCCACACCAGCGATGCGGTCAGGCCGAAAGCCAGGCGCCAGGACTCGCTCTGCGGCAGACCCGCATCCACAGCCTCGGCGGTCGTGGTGTAGTCAATCAGCAGCGAGTAGGTTGCCATTGCGACCGCAATCAGGGCAATCGGCAGACCCAGCGGGATACCACCGATGCTCATGCTGTTCAGCGAGAAGCCGAAGAGGCCCGCGGTCAGCATAGACACCAGGCCGTAACCCAGGTAGCTGAGCGCACCAATCATGAAAATCTTATTCAGCTTGGGGGTGGTGCGAATCTTGCCGTTGGCGAAGAGAGCCAGGGTCACACCCGCAACCACGATGGTTGCCAGAACCGCCTGGATGGCGGTGCCCGGGTAGCGCAGGTTGACGATGGCGGACAGACCGCCCAGCATCATGCCCTCCATGAGCGCGTAGGCCATGACCAAAACCGGGGAAACCTTCTGCTTGAAGGAGTTCACGAGGCCCAGCACCAGGCCGCCCAGCAGACCCAGGATCATCAGCACGGGCACGTACCATGCGACCACGGCGCCCGCCACGACCAGGCCCAGGTTAATGGCGGTCTTGACCAGCACGTCGTTCATGGTCAGACGCTCACCGGCCGGAATCGGCTCGGAGTAGGTCGGCTCGGAGTAGGTCGGAGCACTGTAATCGGTGTACTGCGGCTGACCGTAAGCCTGCTGGCCATACTGAGCCTGGCCGTACTGGGGCTGGCTCTGCTGACCGTAAGCCTGCTGGCCGTACTGCGGCTGACCGTAAGCCTGCTGCTGGCTCTGCTGAGCCTGGCCACCGGCACCGAAACGGCCGAAGCGAGGATCGCCCTGCCCCTGCTTCTTCGTCATTGAATTAATAAGCGGGTTTCCCGCCATCTTTCTCTCCTTGAATAGATAAGTACTACTAATGCTTTTAATTCTAACCGACGGTTGCCCAGCTCACGCTTTTGTTCGTTCTGAGCACGGCATAGTCTCACATAGCGCGACTCCGCGCAGACACCAGACTTTCGGTAAGAGGCCGGCGTGAGACGCTAGGAGGCGTCACGCGCATCCAGCGAATCCAGCAAGTCTTCCAGATAGGTCAGGACGGCCTGCTCCTCGTTCGTGCCGATCACTTCATCGGCCAGCTCCTTCACGCTCGGCGCGGCATTCCCCGTGGCCACACCGTGTCCGGCGAAGCTAAGCATCCGGCTATCATTCTCGCCGTCGCCAAAGGCGAGGATTCCTTCGGGGCTGTAGCCGAATCGCTCACAGAGATCCTGCAGACCCGTCGCCTTATTCACGCCCGTGCGAACCAGGTCGATTGCCCCGAAGCCGCTAACCAGCGGGGTCACACCCTCGGGCAGCACCTCGCGCAGGTGCGCGTTAATGCTTTGGGTCTGCGCCGGAGGGGTCAGCAGCGGGAACTTAATGGGTGCCCCGCGAACCTCCTCAATGGAGTCAACCAGAATCGCACCGGGAAAGAAGAACCCCGCGAAGTCCTCCAGAGTCAGGGTATCGGGAATACTCTGGCCCGTGTCCTCAAAGTAATTACGGATGACGTGCACAATCTGTTCGCGGCGATCCTTCGGTAGGAAGATTCCTTCGGTGGTGCACACGAGTAAGCCAATCTGCTTTAGCCCATCCAGCACTTCGTAGATGGCGGGAACGTCTTCCTCTCGGAAGGGGTGCACCGCCAGTTGGCCGCTATCGTCTGCCAGGTAAGCGCCGTTCTCGGCAATGTAGATGAGGCCTCGGTTCTCAAAGCCGCGCATGTAATCCTGCAGCTTGGCGTAGGTGTTGCCGCTGGCCACCACGAATCGAATACCGCGCGCATCCAGGCGATTGAGAATCGCGGAGAAGCGTTCGGTATCGAAGGTCTTCGCGTCGGTGAGGAAGGTGCCATCCATATCGACGGCGATGAGAGAGGGCTGAGTCTGCATGTTATGCCTTTCTGGCTCTGCTATCCCGTTCAGGGCGGGTGCGCCTACGGCTGTGCTCCTTTAAGGGTCTCATGTTTTTGGGGTTCCGGAAGCCGCCGAGAGGAGGTCTTATGTATTGAGCGCCGTCACAAAACGTCATCTAAAACTCCAATTTTTGGGATGTGAGTCACTTTTTAGCCCTATTTTTCACCACTTTTTGCACTCTTTTCCGCTATAGACTGAATTTACTTGAAGTGTAAACTTTACTTGTCAAACTTAAAGGCATGAACAACGACACCATGAAATCCGCCGGCCTACTTATCCTCCGCCTCGTCTTCGGCTTCGTCATGATTATGCACGGCATCCAGAAGGCATTCGAATGGACCCCCGCGGGTACCGTCGCATCCTTCGAGCAGATGGGCATCCCCATGGCAGCCGCAGCGGCATACTTCGCCATGGCAACCGAACTACTCGGCGGCACCATGATTATCCTGGGTGCGGGCACCCGCATCGCGGCAGCAGCATCTGTAGTATCCATGAGCGGCGCCCTCATTTTCGTCCACCTCGCGGCAGGTTTCTCCGCTTCCAAGGGCGGCTACGAATACGTTCTCACCCTTGCCGCAATCGCAGCAGCCTTCTTCTTCACCGGCGCCGGCAAGTTCTCCATCGACGCGCTCTTTGCACGCCGCAAGTAGCGTCCACAGATAGACTTTCGACCTCCGACTCGGTGCCCCGCACGGGCAACCAATCACCGGTAGTCGAGCCAGGCTTCACCGCCGGGCCGCGCTGATTCCGGCAGCGCGCGGCCCTTATCTACCCGCGGTGAAGAGAGCACCGCCGCGTGCTCGACGATGCCCCCGATAGTATGGGTCGGGGGCATCGTCTCTTTATCCGGAACGTTGTTCTGCCTCCGCATCGAGGCTATAGCGGCAGTGCTACGGCGAAGGGCGGCGGTCCATTTCCCCTCGGGGAATGGACCGCCGCCCTGTATGCGTCACCGTTTGACGGCCGACGAGTGCCCCCACTGGGACTCGAACCCAGAACACAAGGATTTTAAGTCCTCTGTCTCTGCCAATTGGACTATGGGGGCTCGTTTGGTGCACACCAAACATAGAACACCATTATTCCACGAATCCCGGGTAACGCATATCCGCTCCTCGGTACCCAATAGCCCGCACCGGCTCTCGCCCGAGGCGGGGGCAGGTTGGATGACGAAATGCCACCCCTGGGAAACACCGTGAATACAGCGAAGGGCGGCGCCGAAGACCGAAGTCCTCGGCGCCGCCCGTTTCACGTCCAAGGCCTAAGCGGCCTCACCGGCTATCGGCCAGCTCGGTTTAGAGCTTTGCCTTGTGCGGTGCGGGAGCGGTACCGGTTGCTTCCTGGAATGCCAGGCGCGGGGAGCGCTGGTGGCGAATCGAGGAGGTGTCGCGACCGAAGATCTGGTTCAGAGCCCAGGTGGTCATAACGCGAACGGTACGCTCGGTGGTGGGGATTGCAGAGCCGTGGTAGCCGCGGTGCATGATCCATGCCAGCGGGCCGCCAATGGTCTTGCCCTTGAAGTTTGCAACGCCCTTCCACAGGCCCAGACCTGCCACAACACCGATGGTCTCGTGGTAGTAGTCGGTCAGGGGCTCGCCGCGGCGAGCAGCCAGCAGGTTCTTAGCCAGAACAACAGCCTGGCGGGAAGCGTGCTGAGCGTTGGGAACGCAGAAGCCGCCCACGCCGCCACCGGAGAGATCCGGAACAGCTGCGTTGTCGCCTGCAGCCCAAGCACCCTCGACCACGCCGTCGTCGCCGGTGACGCGCAGGTCGGCGCTCACGCGCACGCGGCCGCGCTCGTCAATCGGGAAGTCGGTTTTCTTCAGCATCGGGGATGCTGCCACACCTGCGGTCCAGACCAGGGTGTCGGTGGAGATCTCGCCGGCGGGGGACTTGTCAGCCATGTTGATCAGCTGCAGGTTGCCGTCGGTTGCGTCAGCCAGGGAGGTGTTGAGCAGAACCTCGATGCCGCGGGCGCGCAGCTCTGCGACAACCTTCTCGGCGCGGTCTGCGGGGACCTCGGGCATGATGCGCGGTGCGGCCTCAATCAGCACGAAGTGCAGATCGGAGACAGACAGGCGCTCGTTACGCTCGACAGCCACGCGTGCCATGTCCTCGAGCTCGGAGATGGTCTCGATACCGGCGAAGCCACCGCCCACGATCACGAAGGTCAGGGCGCGACGACGAGCCTCAGCGTCGGTCAGCAGGGATGCGACCTCGATGCGGTCCAGAACCCAGTTACGAACCGAGACGGCCTCTTCGATGGTCTTCATGCCGATGGCCACGTCTGCCAGACCCGGAATCGGGAAGGCACGGGTCACGGCACCGGCGCCCAGCACGATCTCGTCGTACTTCAGCTCGAAGGGCTCGCCATTATCGGTGGGCTCAACGACGGCAGTGCGGTTTGCGTGGTCGATGGAGACAACACGGCCGGGAATCAGCTCGGTGTCGCGCAGGTGCTGACGCAGCGGCACGGTTGCGTTACGGCCTTCCATGGAACCTGCCGCAACCTCGGGGAGGAAGGGCTGGTAGGTCATGTAGGGGTTCGGCTCGACGATGGTGACGACGCCACCGGTCTCCTTGATAGCCTTCTGAATCTTCTTAGCAACGGTGAAGCCGACGTAGCCACCACCGACAATCAGGACGCGGGGACGGTCCTGTGCCACCTTAGTGAATGCCATGTTAGTTACTTCCTAGTCTCAGGTACCGGGAGTTCTCATCCCGGTAGGGTGGTATGCGTAGCCTCCGGCTCGTTCCGAAAGCTTTCCTAACAAACGAAGCGGCTCGCCCTGGAAGTCCTTACGCAACGCGAAGTGGCTAGCGGCACGAGCCTGTCTGTTACATACCTGGTTCACCATATATTTTACGCCTTTTGTTTAGGTGAAATCGCATTTATGCCCCCTTGAAGGCGCACCTAAGCCAAAAGTTTCGAGGCTTGAACGAAGTTCACATAAGATAAGGCACTTACGGTTAGGCGAACCCTTTCCATTTTTTCGTTCAACGTTCGAATTTTTCGTTACGATTGGGTGCGTTTGAACCCATCAGGTACCGCCATGAGAGAGAATCACCGCGGCCCGCAAAAACTCAGCCGTTCGCGAACGGGCTAAGGCAAGAAATATAACGGACCGGCATTAGCCGCTCCCCCACCCCGCAAAAAGTGCAATCCCGCGGGGCCGTCCCTCGCTACGACGACAAACCGCCGCGCCGGTGAGGCTGGTGATGCGGATGCGGCACGTGCTCCGCCGCGTGATGCGCCTGCTCGCGCACCGCGGTCCCCACCTGACGGGCCGCGTCGCCTGCCCGCACGTGCATCCGGTGCAGACGATGCACCGCACCGGCGGTAATAATCGTGACCCACACCAGGAGCGCGCCCACAATGACCGGCGGCAACCAGCCGCGGTCCTCCGGCGGGCGGCTCGCGTCCGGGGCGGCCTGCTTCACGATGTTCTCGCCCTCTTCGTGCACGGGCGCGGAATCGCTGGGCGACGGTGCACTCACCTGGTGCTTGCGGTGCACCGCAATCCACTCCGACATCGAACCCAGCGGATTCGCCGTCACCGTGGGCGCGGGCAGAGCCATAGCATCCTGCGGGTTGAACACGCCGTACCCGTACAGCGGGTCACGACCCGTAGCACCCTCGTCATCGGCTGAGGCAATCAAACGCTGGGCCAGCTGAGCCGCAGACTCCTGCGGGTACTTCTGCTTCAACAGCGCCGCCACGCCCGTCACCAGGGGGGCCGCCGCAGAAGAGCCCGACCACAGCATGTACCCGTTGCCCGGGGCCGCCGCAATCATGTCGGTGCTCGGAGCAACCACGGCAATCGAAATACCCTGCGTCGACGAGCCTTCAGAAACCTGCTTCTTTCGGTCCACGCCGCCGACCGTCAGCACGCCCGGAATCGTCGCGGGAGCACCCACCTGAGTCAGGCCGCTACCGCGGTTACCCGCCGCCGCCACAATCAGCACGCCCTTCTGCTCGGCGTAGGCGAAAGCGTCATCCCAGCTCTGCGGCCAGCTCGTCTTATTCGAGCCAATCGACATGTTGATAATCTGTGCGCCGTGGTCGACCGCGTAGCGCACCGCGGCAGGAATCTGCTCGTCGATGCTCTTACCGCCGGTCGTACCCATGTTCAGCGAAATCGGCAGGATCTTCGCATCCGGGGCCACGCCAATCATGCCGGTCGGCTTACCCGGCTGACCCACAATCGCGGAGTACCCCTGAGTATTGTGGCCGTGGCCGGCAATCAGCGAAGCGACCTCCGTGCCGTGCATCGGCTCCGCGCCCAGGCCCTGCCAGCCGTCCTCGCTGCCCACGCCCGAGACGTCGGTACCGCGCAGCACGTTGCCCGCCAAATCCGGGTGGTTCCCGTCCACACCCGTGTCAATCACGGCAACCGTCACGCCCTTACCCGTGGCCTGCGACCACAGCGAGGTAATGCCGTACTCGTTCAGCCAGTACTCGCGGTGGCGCACATCGTCACCGTTGGCGGTATCCGCACCCTGGCTCGGGGCGGCCGTGCTCTTCGGCACCGCCGTGCCCGACGGCGAGGGAGTGGCCGTCACCTCCCTCTTCGGGCTCGGAGAGGCCGTGGCCGAGGAGCTGGGATCGGTCGCATTGGCCGCAGTCAGCCACGAGGCCGGACCCAGCGGCAACAGGGCCAGCAGGGCGGCAGAGGCCAGCGACCCGGCCGCACGCGAGCGCACCGGGTTCGAGCCCGCCGAACGCAGAACACCCAGGGGGCGGCGGATGCACCGCGCGGCACGCGCAAACCGATCCATTCGTTTCTCCTCAACTGAACGACGCAAACTCACATGGTGAGGCAAGCTCAACTAGACAATACAGGCCGGCCGACCCGCACCGCGCGGGTCGGCCGTTAGGATTTCCGGCCCGGAATCGGGGCGGATTTTGCCAAGGTAACGGGCTACAGCTGGGACAGCGCGATGCCGTCCAGGATGTCGTGCTCGCTCACCGTCACCGAATCCACGGCGCCGTCAGTCAGCTCGTTCAGACGAGTCAGGATTCGGGCGTAAATCGTTGCGCCGGCACCGATTACGTCCACCCGGCCCGGATGCATGTAGCCCAGGGCCTCGCGCTCGGCACGGTCCAGGGAAGCCAACCAGCGAGAAGTCTTCTGAACGGTCTCGATGGAGAAGGTCTGCGCGTTAATGGCCTCGGAATCGTAGCGGTCCAGGCCCAGGGCGGCCGCCGCAATCGTCGTCGCGGTACCGGCCACGGCCACCACGCGGCGGGCGTTCTGCAGGGGGACGGTCTTGCGGGCCACGTCAAGAGCTTCGTCGGTGTCTGCCTCAACGCGGGCAATCTGCGATTCGGTCGCCGGCGCGTTCACCATGTGACGCTCGGTCAGGCGCACGCAACCGATGTTGACGCTGCGGGAAGCCTTCACGCCCGACTCATCCCCCAGCACGAATTCGGTGGAGCCACCGCCCAGGTCGAACACCAGGGTGTCGCCGTCGCCCGCACCCACGGCGCGCACGGCACCCGCGAAGGAGAGCGCGGCTTCCTCGTCGCCGCTAATCACCTCGGGCTCAATGCCCAGGATGTCGCGGATGCCGTTCACGAAGACGTTGCGGTTACCCGCATCGCGGGTTGCGCTGGTCGCCACGAAACGCACCGAGTCCACGTCGTGGTCACGCAGCAGTACGGCGTACTCACGGGCTGCCGCGAAGGTGCGGTCCAGGGCCTCCTGCGCCAGCCAGCCGGTCGCATCCACACCCTGACCCAGACGCACGATGCGCATCTCGCGCACAACGTCCTTCAGGACGGTCTTCTCGACCCCGTCCACCACCTCAGTGGTGGAATCGGCAATCAGCAGACGGATAGAGTTCGTACCGCAGTCAATCGCTCCAACGCGCACGGTGGGTTCCTTTCAGGACTATCGTCATCATCGTTCGCTGCCCAAGGCAACGCGAGCGCCGCAGGCGAAGCTGTTTTCGCTTCTCGGCGCTCTTTCTATCTATTATGCGCCCGCGCCGTCACGGGCGACGGTGCGGGCGCATCGAAATCAGTATTTAGGCTTCCTCGCGCCAGGCGGGGTCGCAGGAGCATGCCTCGGGGGTCCACCATTCTGCGATAGCGTCCAGGCCGCGGTCACCCATCGGGTTCACGCCGCGTCCCACCGAGAGGGTGTGGCCGATGACGGCGTGCAGGCACTTCACGCGGGTCGGCATGCCGCCGGCAGAGATGCCGTCAATCTCGGGAACCTCGTCGGTACCGCTGATCAGGCGGATGCGCTCACGCTCGGCCAGGTAATTCTCGTGGGCTGCGGCGTAGGCAGCGGCCAGTTCTGCATCCTCAGCCAGCGAGTCGGTCATCTCGTACATGAGGCCGCCAGCCTCCAGGCGGGATGCGGCGGCGGTGATGACCGGGTGCGCCAGGTAGAACACGGTCGGGAAGGGGGTGCCGTTGCTCAGGCGGGGTGCGGTGGCGGCGACCAGCGGGTTGCCGCACACGCAGCGGGCGGGAATCTCGACCACGTCGCGCACCTTGCGGCCCAGCTGTGCGGAGAGAACACGGATGTCCTGCTCGGTGGGCTTCAGGGTTTCAACGGTCACGCCGAAACCGCCGGGGGTACGGTTCTTCAGGTCCTCAATGGTGTTTTCGGTGCTCATAGTCCTTATTCCTGTCCTGTCCGCTCGTGCGGTCCGGGAACGTAGGGTCGTGGGTTCGTGGCGGGTCGCCGGTCTGCGCGGCGAGCCTCTCGGTCAGCCGCTCGGCGCGGTTTTTAGTTCTTTTCGAGGGAGTCCCAGATCTTGGTGGTCCAGGCTTCCTCGGGGGCGTTCTTCGCGTTCGCAGAAGTACCGTCCGCCTTCGTGGAGTCCTCGGTAATGCCGGTGACCACGTAGGGAGTATCCCCGGGGTTGACGTAGTAGAGGCGGCTGCGGGCCTGCTGGCGCACGTAGTTATCGTCGTTCCACCAGGTCTGTTCGGCCTTCAGCTGGGCATTCTCCTGCTGCAGCTGCGAGATGTGGGTGTGGATTCGGTTCATTTCCCGGTCCTGATCCATGTAGGTCAGCACCGGGTATGCGGTGCCAAGGGCAATCACGCCAACCATAACGGTCATCAGGAAGCTTCGCCCGGAAAACATGTGGGCGGCCACGGGCGTGGCGTAGCCTTCATCTTCACCGTTCTGCCGACGGGCACGGCGCCGCGCGCGTTCCTGCCGGCGGGCCTGCTCCGCGCGTTCGCGTTCGGGGTGACGGCGGTTGAGGCCCACGCCGAAGAAGAGCGCGCTGGCCTTCTTCAACAGGGAGGTGCCGGCCTGGCGGGCCGCCGAGGGCTTCTGGGAATCGGTGGAGGTTTGAGCGGTGCCGCGGTCCTCAGCCGAGGTGCGACCCGTTGCGTTACGCCGGGTCTGCTCGTCTGCTCGCTGGCTCATTAGTTCTCTCCCCCATCGTTGTTCCTACAGCGGTGCGCTTCTACCTATTCTACCCGGGTTTGTGTACCCGCCTGAGCGTTCCTTCCGGGACTGTTTCCTGGCCTATTTCGAGGGGCTCCAGGGCTTTCTGCGCTACCCGGGTAACGGGTGCTCTCCCGGGTACAGCCGGAGGCGGCGCCACCCCGATTGGGGTAGCACCGCCTCCTTGAGGTCTAACCGCTCACGCGGTCGGATGCTTCAGCAATTTATGCCTTGAAGCGGGGGAATGCGGACTTGCCAGCGTAGACAGCTGCCTCGCCCAGCTCTTCCTCGATGCGCAGCAGCTGGTTGTACTTAGCAACGCGCTCGGAACGTGCGGGAGCACCGGTCTTGATCTGGCCTGCGTTGGTTGCAACAGCCAGGTCGGCGATGGTGACGTCCTCGGTCTCACCGGAACGGTGAGAAACCATGCAACGGTACTCGTGGCGCTGAGCCAGCTCCATTGCGTCCAGGGTCTCGGTCAGCGAACCGATCTGGTTCACCTTCACCAGCAGAGCGTTAGCTGCGCCCTCCTTGATGCCGCGAGCCAGGCGCTCGGGGTTGGTCACGAACAGGTCGTCACCGACGATCTGGACCTTGTCACCGATCTGCTCGGTCAGGGTCTTGTAGCCCTCCCAGTCGTTCTCGTCCAGCGGGTCCTCGATGGAAACCAGCGGGTACTTAGCAACCAGGTCAGCGTAGTATGCGCTCATCTCGGCTGCGGACTTCTTCTGACCCTCGAAGTCGTATGCGCCGTCGTTGTAGAACTCGGAGGAAGCAACGTCCAGAGCCAGTGCAACCTGCTCGCCCGGCTTGTAGCCGGCCTTCTCGATTGCTTCAACGATCAGGTCCAGTGCAGCTGCGTTGGACTCCAGGTTGGGTGCGAAGCCGCCCTCGTCGCCCAGGCCGGTTGCCAGACCGCGGTCGTGCAGCACGGACTTCAGGGAGTGGTAAACCTCAACACCTGCGCGCAGAGCCTCGGAGTAGGTCTCGAAGCCGATGGGAGCAATCATGAACTCCTGGATGTCAACGTTGGAGTCTGCGTGAGAACCACCGTTGAGGATGTTCATCATGGGGACGGGCAGAACGTGGGCGTTCGGGCCGCCGAGGTACTTGTACAGGGGCAGGTCTGCAGACTCAGCAGCAGCCTTGGCCACGGCCAGGGAGACGCCCAGGATAGCGTTGGCGCCCAGCTTGCCCTTGTTGTTGGTACCGTCCAGAGCAATCATGGCTGCGTCAACAGCGCGCTGGTCGGAAGCCTCGATACCGATGACCTCTTCAGCGATTTCTTCGATAACAGACTTCACTGCGCCCAGAACACCCTTGCCCAGGTATACGGACTTGTCGCCGTCGCGGCGCTCAACAGCCTCCCACTCACCGGTGGATGCGCCCGAGGGCACAGCTGCGCGGGCGAATGCACCGTCTTCGAGCAGAACCTCGACCTCAACGGTCGGGTTGCCGCGGGAATCCAGGATCTGGCGTGCGTGAACTGCGGTAATAACAGCCATGGATTGTTCTCCTTATGAGACGTCAAGGATGTGAACGACGCACCCGATCGTGGCGCGTCGCGTCCCCTAAATTCTAGCAAAATTCCCACACAAACACACTAGTAGCCACCGCTTTTTTAGACCCCTTAGTGAAGGTGTATGGAACCCTTAGTAGCCCTACAGGACGCGGCAATCGACGCGCAGAGAGCCCCCACTCCCCCGCCGACCGCGCGTGTGGGATGTATCCCAAAGCACAACATGAGCCCAACCGGCGGGGCGTCACCCACGGTTAATAGCGCGGCTCGTCATTCGTATGCTGCGCAACATAGCGGCGGATGTACGAACGCAGGGCGCGTTCGGCGTCCAGGCCATTGCGCTGAGCACGGCAGACCAGCGCGAACAAAAGCTCGCCGAAATCCTCCTCGTTGTGCATATAACGCAGGTCGTCGTCCATGCTCGTGGGCTCCGGCGGCAGAATGATGCCGGCCTTACGTGCCTTCACAGCAGTCTTCTCAGCCATGGCGAGCGCCGGCAGATGCGGCGGAATACCGTCCAGAGCGCCACGGTCGCTCTTCTCCTTCTTCTTCAACGCATCCCACGCCGCCTGCTGTTCGGCGGCGGTGCGGGGTGCCTCCGAAGAGCCCTCAGACTCAGCCGCGAACACATCGGGGTGGCGGGAACGAAGCTTCTGCACCAGGCCCTCAACCACCTGCACAATGTCGAAGCCCTGCGGGTTTGCCGCAGCAATATCAGAGTGGAACACGACCTGCAGCAGCACGTCGCCGAGCTCCTCACGCAGCAGCGGCATATTCGGCTCGCCGCCGGTTTCTACCGCTTCGACAACCTCGTAGGCTTCCTCCACGAGGTAGCGGATCAGGGAGGCGTGGGTCTGCTCGGCGTCCCAGGGGCAGCCTCCGGGAGCGCGCAGGCGGGCCATCGTCTCAACGAGCGTTTCGAAGGCCCCTCCGGCTCGACGGGCGGTGTCTTCGCTGCTCCGGGTGGCGGGCAAATCGGGAGTGATGGGGGTATCAGTCATAGCGGTCTTCCTCATCGAAAGTGTGAATACAGCGCGCCGCGCCGACCCCCACACGGGGAGTCGGCGCGACTCAAATGTTTTTAGAGGTTCCAGTGCGACAGGGCGCTCGTCATGTGCGCCGGGATCTTCGAACCCAGACGCGGGAACATGCGCAGCTCCTCCACGTAGCGTTCAGCATCCAGCGGGCGCGGGTAGCTGACGAAGGCCTGCTCGTTCGCATAGTCAAACGCAGCCTGTACCGGCACGCCGGGGGTGAAGGTGAGGCTCATGGCCAGCGGCGAGCCCTCACCCTCGCTGTACGAGTCGGTCTTCAGGGCGGGAATATCGAGCAGGGTTTCGGGAATCAGCTCGAAGGTGCGTGCCTGTTCCCAGAAGCCGTTGCGGCGCACGTGGGTCAGGGCGTCGTAGTACGAGCCGAGCGCACGCACGCGAATCAGCACGGTCGTGGCGTCCTTCGCGGTGCCATTCTCGCCGAAGAGGTGCTCGACGACCGGGGCCAGACGCTGGGCGACCTGGGCCTCGGTCAGCACGAGGTTACCCTCGGCCAGCTGAGTTTCGGAAGGAACCAGCGGGCTCACCGGCTGGGATGCGGGGGTATCCGGCTCATCGGCGACGGTGGGCAGCTCGTTGAACTCGCTCAGGACCGGGGTCGAGGGTGCCGAGGGCACCGCCGAGGATGCTGCCGAAGAAGCAACGGGAGCAGCGGATGCTGCGGCGCCACCGGCGGCCACGGCTGCTGCCGCGGCGAGCGCACCGGTGACGGCCGGCGCCGGTGCCTCCGCCTTTGCAGGTTCCTCGGAACGGGCCTGGGCGGGTTCGGGTTCCTCTGCCTTCGCGGTCTTCGAGGGTTCCTCTGCTTCGTCGGCGGGCACCAACTCGCGGTCGTTCAGGAAGGTGGGCAGTTCGGGCTCAGCCTCGGTGGATGCTACCTCCTCAGCGGTCTTTTCACCCTTTTCGGCGGGAGCCTCGTGAGCGGAGGATTCCGCGGCGGAAGACTCAGCGTTGGAAGCCTCAGCGCCGGAGGCCTCGGCGGCAGGAGCCTCGACCGGTGCCGCGGGCTCCTCGACGGAGACGAACGCGGCAGCCTCGGTGGAGGTTTCCTCGGGTTCCTGCGGCTCGTCCAGCTTCTCCTGGGCGTTGGCGACGATAGCGGCCAGGGCGGCTTCCATCTCTTCGCCGTGGTCGACGGCCTCGGCCTCAGCATCCTCAGCCTCAGCGGCATCGGGCTGGGCGTGCACGGGCTCGGTGTCCTCGTCAGCCTCAGAAACCTCGGGCTGCTCCGGCTGTGCGGAAGTAGCCTCGGCGTCCTGCGAGTTGGCGGTACCGAAAATCGGGTCGTTATCGTAGTCGTGCTCGTACTCGGGCTCAGCGACCGAGGCTTCGCCCGATTCGGAGGCCGAGGCGGCGAGCGCGGCGGCACCGGTCACGGCAGCGCCGGCAACGGCGAGGCCCGCAGGAGCGCCCTGGCGCTCGACCTGCTCGGGAGCCTGTTCCTCGCGGACTTCCTCGGAGGGCTGAGCCTCAGCTGCGGGGGTCTCGGGCTCAACCTTCGGGGAATCGCCGGACTCGGATGCCTCAGCCTCGGGTGCTTCAGCCTGGTGAGCTTCGGCTGCCTCAGCCGCCTCAGCGGTAGCCACAACCGAAGTCTCCTCGCGGGCGGGGGTTTCGAGCAGGAAGCTCTCGTGGGTGGTCTGCCCATCTACGGCACCCAGGTAGGAGGCGTGCACCTCCAGGCCCTCACCCAGGCGCGGGTTCAGGGTCACAGCCGCGCGGTTCCAGGTCACGCCGGCTTCCTGGGCCTCGGTGTACAGGGCTGCGACGGGCGCAAACCAGTCAACGCCGGGCAGCACGATACCGTTCTCGACCTCGCGACCGCGGTGCAGCAGACGGTAGTGCATGTCCTCATCCACCTGGCGCAGCTCCAGGCTCAGGGTTCCCGAACCGCGGGTGCGCATGAGCTCAGTCAGCGAGTGGAGGGCGCGCTGCTCGCCGAGGACGGGGAGGTCCGCGGCACCCTCTGCGGGGGCAGTGAGCACAATGGATTCGGCCACAAGCTCGGCGTCATCGGCGCTCAGCTTCTGCTCGGCGGAGGCGGCTTCGTCGGATCCCGGCTCGGATGCGGGGTCCTCGGTGTCCTTCTTTGCCTCGTCCTTAGCGACCTCGAGCTTCTCCTCGGACTCGTTAGAAGGCTCGGCAGGCTCGGAGGCAGGCTCGGAAAGCTCCTCCACCGTGGCCGTTTCGCTCACAAGTACCTCCGCCGCAGGTTCGGTCTTTTCGCCTGAGCGGGTAGGCTCGGCGCTGAGGGATTCGGGCTCGGCAGAACGCTCGGAAGCGGAGTGCTCGGCGGCGGGCTGCTTAGCGGCAACGGCCTCGGATTCCTCGGCCTGCTCGACCTCCTCGAAGCTACCCTCTTCGCTCTCCGGATTCAGGCCCAGGCGAGCCGCGTAGACGGCGGCCAGGTCGTCCAGGCCGGCGTTCTTTGCTTCGATGATGGCGGCGCGGGTACGCGCCTCGCGAATCTGCTCAGCCGAGAGGTATTCCTCGGCGGCAGCGTTACGGTCGGTGTCGTCGACGTCGGAGGTAGCCGGGCTTTCCTCCGCGGAACTCTCCGCACGGACGGCGCGCAGGTGCTCTTCAAACTGGGAGCGAGCATCCTCGGCGGTGTCGGTTGAGGGTTCGGCCTTCGCGGAGGAGTCGCCCTCGGTCTTCTCGGAGGTTTCGTCCTCATCGTCGCGCAGGAAAGCGGGGGTCTCCGGAGCAGCCGGGGCGTCCTCGACGGCCTCGGAGTCGTTGCTCTCCTCGCGGGCTTCGGGAGCCGCGGCGGCCTCGGAGTCCTCGTGCGGGTAGGAGTTCAGAGCCTCCAGGATGCTACGACGCTCTTCCTCGTCGGTGGTCTTGCCGGTATTCGAGAGGGAGCCCTCGGTGAACGAGGGGGTCTCCTCGTCATCGTGCAGGAGGGCGCGCTTCAGATCTTCCACGGCGCGATGCTCTTCGGAACGTTCCTCGTCGCGGTTCTGGCGGGTGCCCTCCGACTTCACGAAACGGCGCAGGGAATCCTCCCACTGCTGCTGCTCTATAATTTTGTCGCTCAGCCCCGAGCCGCGGGACGGCTTGCTTTCCTCGTGCCCGTCCTGTGCCGCAGTGCTCTCCGCCTCGCGCGCCTGTTCATCCCACTTCTTCTTACCGATCCCAAAGAAGCTCATTTGGGCGTCCTCCTTCGGCGTGCGCCGTGAATACGCGCGGTGCCCGCCGAACCTCCCTCGCGACCACGCGCGGGTTCACGGGCACAACGCTGATGTCCTCATAATCTCTTTAATTCTATCGTGTGCATAGAGTTTCGCCTCGCTATCCGACCGATAGCGAGGCGAAACTCTATGAAACGACACAACTTGCCACCCGCACGCCGGCAGAACGCGGGATGCGCGGCTCGGTACCCCGGGGCCTAGCGGGCCTCGTCGCGCACCGGGTTGGCGGCCTTCGCGGCCTTCGCCAGCTCGAAGCGCACCGCGCGCAGGGCGGTTGCGGCCATGACGCGCACACCGATACCGATGGCCTGCTCGCTCGGGGCGTAGTCGCCCTGGTGCAGGTCGTAGGTGGGGTCGCCGGGGGCGCGGGTACCCAGTCGGAACATGGAGCCGGGCACCTCCTGCAGCATCCACGCGAAGTCCTCGCCACCCATGGACTGCTCGACGAGCACGATGGAATCCTCGCCCAGTTCGGCGCGGGCGGCGTTCTCGAGCATGGTGGTTTCCAGGTCGGTGTTCACGACCGGGGGCACGCCGCGGATGTGCTCCACGCGGGCGTCCACGCCGAAGGGAACGGCGACCTGTTCGATGACCTCGTCCAGCAGGTTGCCCGCCTGGCGCCACACCTCAACGTCCAGGCAGCGCATAGTGCCGGCCAGGTAGCCCTCGGCGGGAATCGCGTTGGGGGCGACGCCGGCGCTGACCTGGCCCCAAGCAACCAGCACGCCCGAACGAACGTCGGTGCGGCGGGTCAGCACGGCGGGAACCTGCACCGCAATCTGGCTCATCGCGTAGATGAGGTCCTCGGTCAGGTGGGGTCGGGAGGTATGGCCGCCGTGGCCGCTCAGGTGAATCTTCACGGTGTCGGAGGCGCTGGTAATCGCACCGATGCGCGTACCGATTTGACCGAGGTCCACCTTCGGGTCACAGTGCAGGGCGAAAGCACGCGGAACGTCCTTGAGCAGGCCCTGGGAAATCATCTGTACGGCACCACCGGGTAGCTGCTCCTCGGCCGGCTGGAAAAGAATACGGATACTGCGGCCCAACGGGGTCTTCTCGTTGAGCTCGTGTAGCGCCAGCGCCACGCCCAACATGACGGTCTGATGAATATCGTGGCCGCAGGCGTGCATCACGCCGGGAACCGTGGAGGAGTAGGGCAGCTCGGTCTGCTCGACGATGGGCAGTGCGTCGATATCGGCGCGCAGAGCCGCGGCGAAGGGGCCGTCTCCGATGTCGACATAGCAACCGGTGCCTTCGCAGGCGATGGGGTTCATGCCGGCTTCTCGCAGTCGGTTCATGAGGCGCTCGGTCGTGACGACCTCGCGGAAGGAAAGCTCGGGGTTGGCGTGCACTTCGCGGCGGAATTGCACGAGGGTGCCCATCATGCGCTCCACCCAATCGTCGAAGACGGGGGTGGACAAATCGTAGCGAGAATTAGCAAAAACCATACACAGTAGAATAACCCTCCCGGTGACGGTTTACCTATCCGTCCCGGCCGTTACCGGCCCTTTAAGAATGTCTGTGACTTTGTGACGGATTTTTGAAGACCGCTCGGAGGTTCGTCGGAGGTGCAGGCGGCGAGGGCTGCGGGGTTCCGGGGCGTGCCTCTCCCGCACTCCGGCTTCCCCCGGTTTCTCTCCCCTACCCCGGACACGCGACAAGCCGCCGCCCGGTGAGGGGCGACGGCTTGTCGCAGAAGGCGTTTGGCCTTCAAGAATCCGAGAAGGAACGTTCTAGAGCGAACGGCTCAGGATGGCCTGCTTCACCTCGGCAATAGCCTTGGTGATCTGGATGCCACGGGGGCATGCCTCGGTGCAGTTGAAGGTGGTGCGGCAGCGCCACACGCCTTCCTTGTCGTTCAGGATTTCCAGACGCAGGTCGCCTGCATCATCGCGCGAGTCGAAGATGAAGCGGTGAGCGTTCACGATAGCGGAGGGGCCGAAGTACTGACCGTCGGTCCAGAAGACCGGGCAGGACGAGGTACATGCTGCACAGAGGATGCACTTGGTGGTGTCATCGAAACGTGCACGGTCCTCAATGGTCTGCAGACGCTCACGCTCAGGCTCGTTCGAATCGTTAATGAAGAACGGCATGATTTCGCGGTATGCCTGGAAGAAGGGCTCCATGTCAACGATGAGGTCCTTCTCGCAGGGCAGACCCTTGATGGGCTCAACGGTAATCGGCTTGGTCAGGTCAAGATCCTTCAGCAGGGTCTTGCAGGCCAGGCGGTTACGGCCGTTGATGCGCATCGCGTCCGAGCCGCAGATGCCGTGTGCACAAGAACGGCGGAAGGAGACGGAACCGTCCAGCTCCCACTTAATCTTGTGCAGGGCGTCGAGCACGCGGTCGGTGCGGTACATGGTCAGCGGGAACTCGTCCCAGTACGCCTCGGAGGAAACCTCCGGGTTGTAGCGGCGCACCTTGATAATCACGTCGTACGTGGGGATGGAGTCGGAATCGCCGCCGGTCATGCCCTCAAATAGCTTGACGGATTCCGGTTCGGGGAGTTCGTTTTCAGCCATTTTAGTACTTACGCTCCTTCGGCTCGTAACGGGTGTAGACAACGGGCTTGGTGTCGAAACGCAGGCCCTTCACACCCTCAAACTCGGATTCGGGGTCGAGGTAGACCATAGAGTGCTTCATGAAGTTCACGTCGTCGCGCTTGGGGTAGTCCTCGCGGTAGTGACCGCCGCGGGACTCCTTGCGGTGCAGCGCGCCAACGGACATGACCTTTGCCAGTTCAATCAGGAAGCCCAGCTCGACGGCCTCGAGCAGGTCGAGGTTGAAGCGCTTGCCCTTGTCCTGAATCGAGATGTTCTTGTAACGCTCTTCGAGCTTCTCGATGGTGGCCAGTGCGGCGCGGATGGTCTCCTCGGTGCGGAACACCTGCATGTCGGCCTCCATGGCCTTCTGCAGGTCTGCGCGGATAGCGCCGACCTTCTCGGTGCCCTTGCCTTCGAGGATGCCGTTGAGCATGTTCAGCACACGATCTGCTGCGTCGTCCGGAACGGGAACGAACTCGGCGGATGCGGCGTACTCGGCGGCCTTACGGCCGGCACGCTTACCGAAGACGTTGATGTCGAGCAGGGAGTTGGTGCCCAGGCGGTTTGCACCGTGCACGGACACGCAGGCAACCTCACCGGCTGCGTAGAGGCCGGGGATGGTCTCTTCGCTGTTGCGGTACACCTCGGTCTCGTTGTTGGTGGGGATACCGCCCATTGCGTAGTGCGCGGTGGGGAACACCGGGATGGGCTGGTGGTGCGGTTCCACGGCCAGGTAGGTACGAGCGAACTCGGTGATATCCGGCAGCTTCTCGTCGATGTGCGAGGGCTCCAGGTGGGTCAGGTCCAGCAGCACGTAGTCCTTGTGGGGGCCACAGCCGCGGCCCTCGCGCACCTCGTTTGCCATGGCTCGTGCCACGATATCGCGGGGCGCGAGGTCCTTAATGGTCGGTGCGTAGCGCTCCATGAAGCGCTCACCGTCAGCGTTACGGAGAATACCGCCCTCACCGCGAGCACCCTCGGTCACGAGGATGCCCAGGCCTGCCAGGCCGGTCGGGTGGAACTGAACGAACTCCATGTCCTCCAGGGGCAGGCCGGCGCGCAGTGCGATGGCCATGCCGTCACCGGTGAGGGTGTGGGCGTTGGAAGTGGTCTTGAAGATCTTGCCGCAACCGCCGGATGCGAAGATTACGGACTTGGCCTGGAAGACGTGCACCTCGCCGGTTGCCAGGTCATAGGAGACAACGCCGGCGGGACGGGGCTTACCCTCTTCGTCCTTGACCAGAATCAGGTCGAGCACGTAGAACTCGTTGTAGAACTCAACGTTGTGACGCACGCAGTTCTGGTACAGGGTCTGCAGAATCATGTGGCCGGTACGGTCAGCTGCGTAGCATGCGCGGCGCACGGCAGCCTTACCGTGGTCGCGGGTGTGACCACCGAAGCGGCGCTGGTCGATGCGGCCCTCGGGGGTTCGGTTGAAGGGAAGACCCATCTTCTCCAGGTCGAGCACGGCGTCGATGGCTTCCTTAGCCATAATTTCTGCCGCGTCCTGATCGACCAGGTAATCGCCACCCTTGACGGTGTCAAAGGTGTGCCACTCCCAGTTGTCCTCCTCGACGTTGGCCAGAGCGGCACACATACCGCCCTGCGCCGCACCGGTGTGGGAACGGGTCGGGTAAAGCTTGGTCAAAACCGCGGTGCGGACTCGCTGGCCTGCCTCAATAGCGGCACGCATACCGGCACCGCCGGCGCCGACGATCACTACATCGTACTTATGTACCTGCATGATGTTCTTTCTGTGTTTTCGATGTTTGAATTTGTCTGCCGGTTACGTCGTCGTTAGTGTGCCGCGCAGAAGCTGGGGAGCAGGTTGGCCGCTGCGCCCGAGGGGCAGGGGTCAAACGCGAAGATGGTGAGGGTACCAACCAGCAGGACAAATGCGGAGGCAGCGAAGAGGATAACCTTCAGCCACACGCGCAGGCGGTCCTTCTCGGCGTAATCGTCGATGATGACGCGGATGCCGTTGGTGCCGTGCAGCATGGCCAGCCACAGCAGCAGCAGGTCCCAGACCTGCCAGAAGGGGTTGGCCCACTTGCCACCCACGAAGCCGAAGTCGATGGCGTGGATGCCGTCGCCGACCATCAGGTTCGAGAAGAGGTGACCAAAGATAAGAATCACAAGCACGACGCCGGACAGGCGCATGCCCAGCCAGGCGAACATCTCAAAGTTGTTGCGCTTGGAGGAGGAGCGGTTGTACTTCACACCGTCGATGCGGTTATCACGCAGGCGGGGTACGTAGGTGCGGGGCTTAAGCGGAGTAGCCATGGTTTAGTGACCTCCAATGTGCGAGAAAACGATGGGCAGGTGGCGGGCGGCGAAGCCGGCAACGGTGAGTGCCCAGAGAATCAGCACAACCCACAGAATCTTGATGTGAACGTAGGTTGCCTTCTGGCTGATTTCGACGTTGCCGTCCTTGTTCTTCGCTTGGATGTGCTCCACGTGTGCGTTGGTTGCCTTACCCCAGAAGTCGATGAGGATAATGCGGATACCGTTGAAGGCGTGGTAGACGATGGCTGCTACCAGGGCGGTCTCGCCCAGGCCCATGATGGGGTTCTTGTACAGGCCCAGCACACCGTTGTAGGCCTCCGGAGAGATGCGCACGACGGCGGTATCGAGGATGTGGACAAGAAGGAAGAAGAAAATCGCGATACCGGTAATGCGGTGAGCAACCCAGGACCACATGCCCCAACGGCCGCGGTAGAGGGTTCCCTTAGAACCATTCAACACTGAATAACCTCCTGCTGAGACGGCGGGCTCGGGGCGCAAAGGGGCACCGGGCGCCTCCCTGCGAGCCGGTCACGACTATGTACTCGCCGACTGCTTTGTTCGTCTGTTACTTCCAAGATATCAGGTAAATTCACAGCTTATTGACACACTGTTTATAGATTTTTCCCAGCCTATAAACGTGGATTAGGTTATATTTTTTTTGCGATATTACGATTTACCCCGAGTTGATGCGGAAGTAACCTTAACCTAACAATGCACCCCTCCCCCAATGAGAGCCGCCTGACATTTTCTGCCAAATCCTAAAAGAATTCGATATATGACAAATTCACCCGTTATTCTTGAAGCGATGAATACTGCACTCACTCGATTCCGCCCGCTGATTCCCGCCGGCGGTGTTGGCTCGCGTTTGTGGCCCCTGTCCCGCGCGCACGCCCCGAAGTTCCTGCTCGACCTCACCTCGTCGGGCAATTCCCTATTGCGTGACACCTACGACCGTCTCATCGACCTCAGCAACGGTTCCGTCATGGTCGTCACCGGCACCTCGCACGCCAATGCGGTCACCCAGCAGATTCCTGAGCTGCGCGCCGCTGACCTGGTGCTGGAGCCCTCCCCCAAGGACTCGGCTGCAGCTATCGGCCTGGCTTGCGCCATCATCCACCGCCGCGAACCGGACGCCATCATCGGCTCCTTCGCAGCCGACCACGTCATCAGCCCCGTGGACGAGTTCCACCGCGTGGTGACCGAAGCTGTCATCACCGCGGCTACCGGCAAGATTGTCACCATCGGCATTACCCCCACCGAACCCTCCAGCGCCTTCGGCTACATTCACGCCGGCGCTTCCCTGGGCATCGAGGATGCTCCCAACGCGCACGCCGTGGACACCTTCGTTGAGAAGCCGGACACCGCCACCGCACAGAAGTACCTGGACTCCGGTGAATACACCTGGAACGCCGGCATGTTCGTGGCACCGGCCGCCCTGATGCTCAAGCACCTCGAGGCCAACGAGCCCGAGCTGTACGCGGGCATCATGGAGATCGCTAACGCCTGGGACACCCCCGAGCGCGAGGCCGTCATGGAGCGGGTGTGGGAAACCCTCCCCAAGACCGCAATCGACTACGCGGTGGCAGAGCCCGCCGCCGCCGCGGGCGACGTCGCCATGGTTCCCGGCTCCTTCAGCTGGGATGACGTTGGAGACTTCGACGCGGTGGCACGCCTCAACTCCGAGAAGAGCGGCGAGCAGCTGACCATCCTTGGCGAGAAGGATAACGTCATTAACCACGGTTGCTCCGGCATTGTTGTGGCTAATACCGATCGCAAGATTTCGATTATTGGCCTGAACGACATCGTCGTGGTTGACACCCCCGATGCTCTGCTGGTCGCACCGCGTTCCAAGGCACAGGCTGTCAAGGATGCCGTGGGTGAGGTCAAGGCACGAGGCTTGAACAACCTCCTCTAAAATTTTGGCCCTGAGTAGGCGCATGAACCCTACTCGAGCAAAAGATACCTCTAAGAAAACCGGTTCCCTTCTGGTCAGAAGGGAACCGGTTTTCTTTTACCCTAATGGGTCATTTTGCGGGTGGATTCAAGGCTTTTGCCTAGTGGAGCATGGAAGGATGCTCCCTGCGGCTGGGCAGGGGTCTGAATGTCTTATGCACCCCGTGCAGGTTGCACTTCCAGAGTCTGATACGAGCCAAGGATCAACCACTATAGAGAATCATTCTCATGTTAGTCTTGGTGCATGCACATGACCCGTAAGTTTTTCCTCACCCGCGTCGGCGCACTCGGCGCCGTGGCTGCCCTCGCCCTGACCGCATGTGGCTCCCAGGCCACCCAGAACGCACAGACCAACCCCAGCGCTTCCACTTCCGCGAGCGCAACCCCCGCCCCCATCACCGAAGGCAAGGGCGCTGCCAGCCGCGTGGCCATCACCTACGACGGCGGCGTGCTCGTCTACGACGCCAAGGACATGAAACTGCTGGCCGATATTCCCAAGGAAGGATTCCTGCGCCTCTCCGATGCCGGCGATAACCGCCATCTCGTCGTGGCCGACGGCAACAGCTACACCTTCCTGGACACCGGCGTGTGGTCCGTAGCGCACGGCGATCACTCGCACTACTACACCACCGCCCCGTCTCTGTCTTCGCTGTCTCTTGCCGCTGACCATACCGGCCACGTCATCAAGGACAACGGCAGGGTTGCGGCCTTCGCTGACGGCACCGGCTCCTTCGCCGTGTACGACCCGGCGAAGCTGACCCACGATAAGCGCACCGCCTCCTCCCTGGAGACCACCACCGTCACCCTGCCCAAGCCGCACCACGGCTTCGCCATCCCCCTGCCCGATAACCAGTACCTGGTGGCGGTCGGTGACTCGAAGACCCGCACCGGTGCCGCCGTTGTGGACGCTCAGGGCAAGACCGTAACCGAGAGCCCCGCATGCCCCGGCGTGCACGGTGAAGCTATCGCCAAGGACGGCGCGTTCACCATCGGTTGCACCGACGGCGCGCTGATCTACAAGGACGGCAAGTTCACCAAGGTCACCAACCCCGAGGACCCGTACTCGCGTTCCGGTAACCAGGCGGGCAAGGCTGACTCCCAGTACGTTCTGGCGGACTACAAGACCGACAAGGATGCCAAGCTGGAGCGCCCCGAGAAGTTCTCCATCATCGACACCGTCGCGGCAACCCGCACCGTCTACTCCCTGCCTTCTGGCGTGAGCTACACCTTCCGATCGCTGGCTCGCGGCCCCCAGGGTGAGGCACTGCTGCTGACCACCGACGGCAAGCTGCGCGTCTTCGACCCGGCAACCGGCGCCGAGCTGGGCTCCGTACAGCTCATGGAGGCGTGGACCGAGTCTGAGACCTGGCAGGACGAGCGTCCGGCCCTGTGGGTGGACGGTAAGACCGCCTACGTGACCGACCCGGCCACCAAAAAGCTCATCGCAGTGTCCCTATCGAACCCGGTGGCTCCGAAGGAGCTCATGAGCGTGGAACTGCCCAAGACCCCGAACGAGATCCTGGGCGTCTCCTCCTCGAACGCCGCGCCGGTTGAGGCTGAGGCTCACGGTTCTGAAGCTCACGGCTCTGCCTCTTCCTCGGCTTCCGCTGATGCACACTAATCCGGCGAGTCTGGCGAGCCTCACGAGGGCCACTCCCGCTAGGGTTCTCACGCTGAAGCAAGCCTAGCGAAAACATAAAGAGAGATGCGACCGATAGTCTATCGGTCGCATCTCTCTTAGCGTTTTAGGCTGGCTACTACCGCAGCGGCAGAACCCCGATTTCCTCCCAGTTCTGCCCGTCGTAGGAGTAGCAGTGCAGGTGATCCACCGTGAAGGTGCGCCGCTCCGCGGGCAGGGAGTCAAACGCCTCGCGGGCGCTGGCCACCTGTTCCTCGCTCAAACCGTGGCCCAGGGTCACGTGCGGCACGTACGGGAAGGGGGCCGCACCCGTACCGAGCATCCGAACAAGATCCCGGTGAATCCGCTCGAATTCGGCCTTGCCCGCCTCCAGGTTCAGGTACTCCACCTCGGTCACCGGGCGGAAGGAGTGCACCGACCCCCAGCGAGCCTCGAAACGCGACGCACCCAGGTCTTCGGAAAACTGCGGGGAACGCACGGCATCCAGCAGGGAGTCATCCAGCTCCGCCACGTACACGGTCACGTGGGTGCTCATTGACGCGGCCGGGACCCCCGTTGTCTCCCGCTTCCACTCCTCCAGGCGCTGAGCATTCTCACCGCTCACGTGAGCAATAATGCTCAGGTAGCGGCGACCGGGCTTGAGGGTGGGTGATACGGAGGCCTCAGAGGGACTCGATTGCTCGCGGGGTTCTGTCATGGGTGTCGTGCGCTTTGCGTTCGTTGAAGATGAGGAATTGATAAGCGCCCGGTAGCTAGATGCTCACCGAGGGCAGGAAGCCGACCTTCTTGTAGACGTTTTCGAT
The DNA here is from genome assembly GCF_001836905.1 of Rothia sp. HMSC062F03. NCBI lineage: Bacteria > Bacillati > Actinomycetota > Actinomycetes > Micrococcales > Micrococcaceae > Rothia > Rothia sp. HMSC062F03. Next base: position 263,664 of record NZ_KV830882.1, read on the forward strand.
CGTGGCGGTGGCGATCTCGCGGGCGGCGGAGGCGCCCACGGCCAGCAGGCGGTCCAGCTCGGCGGGGTCGTCCATTAGCTCGAGGGTGCGCTCGCGCACCGGAGCCAGGCGGTCCACCACAATATCGGCCAGGTCGACCTTCAGGTGGCCGTACATCTTACCCTCGTAGCGTGCCACAATCTCGTCGATGCTCTCGCCGGTCATGGCGGAGTAGATGGAGAGCAGGTTGGACACGCCGGGCTTGACCTCGCGGTCGTAGGCGATGACGGAGCCGTCGTCGGTCACGGCGGACTTAATCTTCTTCTGGGTAACCTTGGGGGTGTCCAGCAGCTTGATGAGGCCCTTGTCGGATGCCGCCGACTTGGACATCTTCGAGGTAGGTTCCTGCAGGTCGTAAATCTTCGCGGTTTCCTTCAGGATGACCGGCTCGGGCACCACGAAGGTTTCGCCGAAGCGGGAGTTGAAGCGCTGGGCCAGGTTGCGGGTCAGTTCGAGGTGCTGACGCTGGTCCTCGCCCACGGGTACGCCGTCCGCCTGGTAGAGCAGAATGTCGGCGGCCATGAGAATCGGGTAGGTGAACAGACCAACCGAGGCCTTATCGGCGCCCTGCTTCTGCGACTTGTCCTTGAACTGGGTCATGCGGGAGGCCTCGCCGAAGCCGGTGAAGCAGTTCAGAACCCAGGCCAGCTGGGCGTGCTCGGGCACGTGCGACTGCACGAACAGGGGCGCACGGGACGGGTCAATGCCGGAGGCGATGTACTGCGCCGCGGTCAGGCGAGTGCGTTCGCGCAGCTCCTCGGGATCCTGCGGAACGGTGATGGCGTGCATATCCGGAATAAAGAACAGACATTCGTTATTCGGGTCGTTCTGCAGGGCCACCCAGTTGTTCACGGCGCCAATGTAGTTACCCAGGTGCATCGAATCGGCCGAGGGCTGGGCACCAGAGAAGATACGCGTCTTCTGCTGGGAGGCGTTCGGGATGAGGGACTTATCCTGCTTCTTTTCGTCTGCCATAGTTATTTCCTGTGCAGTTACTTCCTGTGCGGTGCTGCGAACGGTGCAGCGTGTATCTCAAAACTTATGTTCGGGGCGCGGTGGCGCTAGGCTCTAGCCATCGATGCGGTAGTCCACCACCAGCGGCGCGTGGTCGCTAAAGCGTTCCTCGTAGGTGGCGGCGCGATCAACCTGCGCCTGCACGGCGCGCTCGGCCCAGGCCGGGGTCGCCATCTGGTAGTCGATGCGCCAGCCGGCGTCGTTATCGAAGGCCTTGCCGCGGTAGGACCACCAGGTGTAGGGCCCGGGCACCTGACCGGCCAGATCGCGCGCCACGTCGCGGTAACCGATATCGCCAAAGAAGCGGTCGAAATAGGCGCGTTCCTCGGGCAGGAAACCCGCACGCTTCTGGTTGGCCTTCCAATTCTTGATATCCAGTTCGGTGTGGCCCACGTTCAGGTCACCCACGATGAGCACGTGATCGGAGTGCTCGGCCAGCTCGGGCATACGCACCAGCATACGCTCCAGGAAGCGGTACTTGTCCTCCTGCTTCTGAGTGCCGACCTCGCCGGAGTGCACGTACGCGCTCACCACGGTCAGGGTCTGCCCGTTCGGCAGAACGTAGTCGGCCTCAACCCAGCGCCCCGAGTCATCAAAGTACTCCTCGCCGATGGTGGAGCGGGTTGCCACGGGCTGATCCTTCAGCACCTCACCAGCCGAGTTCGGGGTGCGGCGGGTAGCCACCAGCACGCCCGCGCGGCCCTTAGCGGCGGCCTCAGCGTGCAGAATATTCCACTGCGACTCGTCGAGGAGCTCACGCACGATGGCGTCGGGCGCGCGAACCTCCTGCAGGCAGAGGATGTCGATGTCTCGCTCGGCCAGCCAGTCGGCCATGTTCTTGCGGTAGGCGGCGCGGATGCCGTTGACGTTGACGCTCGCCACGCGGAGCAGACCGGGCTCACGCGGAACGGGAGGAATCGAAGAATGCATAGTCTTAATTATGCCAGCATGCGCGGAAGTAAAAATTCACCGTGATTCATTTTTCTTTCACAGATGGTTAAAATGTTGGGTGATGAATTCACACTCCTCACATACCCCCGAACCCACCGCCCACTCGCTCTCCACCGATGCTCAGGCCGCAGATCAGGCCTCCCCGAGTACTTCCCCCAACGGTAGCCAGACCTATGAGCTGCCGCCGATTCCGGGACCCAAGTACGAGCAGGTGATTCACTACCTCGAGCAGCGCTACATCATTCCGGGTAAGCCCGGCGATAAGCTCCCGACCGAGCGCACGATTCAGCAGAACTTCGGCGTGAGCCGCCAGACGGTGCGTAGCGCCCTGAAGGTCCTCATCGAGCGCGGCCTGCTCTATAACGTGCAGGGGTCCGGCACCTACGTGGCCGAACGCAGCGAAGCCACGTACATCCCGCGCGTGGACACCTTCGCCGACGATATGCGCCGCCGCGGGTTCGAAGGCTCGACCCGCATGATTGCGACCCGCTGGGTGGATGCCACCGAGGAGATTTCGACCCGACTATCCGTTCCCGTGGGCGAGTCGGTCCTCTTCGTACGCCGTCTGCGCCTGGCCAACCACGAGGTCATCGGCTTTGAGCGCTCGTACTTTGTCAAGGAAGCCGCCAGCAGCATCCTGGACTCCATGATGGCCGGCCTCTCGGGTTCCTCCAGCTCCCTGGATCAGCTGGCCGACACCCCCAACGCCATTAAGCACGCCCGCGTACGCACGAGCGCGGCCCTCTTCACCGACGCCGATACCGAGGCCTTCAACCAGCAGGTTCCCGTGGGCGAGGCCGCCTTCAAGGTGTGCGTCACCGGCTACACCAAGGAGGGAACGCCGGTCGAATACGCTGAGACCCTATACCTCTCGGACCACTACTTTTACGAGCTGCTTCTCTAGCGTCTCTCCCCTGAGACAGGAGGCCGCACGAGACGCGCGAAAGGGCGGTGCCCCGGTAGATTTGCTCTACCGGGGCACCGCCCTTTCGCTACGGGTCTTTCGTTACGGGTCTATGCGAACGTCGCGGGGACCTACGCGGCCTGACGCTCCGCGGTCTCCACCACGTTCACCAGCAGCTCGGCGCGGGTCATCGGGCCCACGCCACCGGGGTTCGGGGACACCCACGAGGCCTTCTCGGCGGCCTCGGGCGAGACGTCACCGAAGAGCTTCTTCTTGCCGGTCTCGGGATCCTCGGCGCGGGAAACACCCACGTCCAGCAGGATTGCGCCCTCCTTGACCTGGTGAGCCTTCAGCACGTGGGGCACGCCCACAGCGGCGACGATGACGTCGGCCTCGCGCAGCACCTCATCGAGGTTCTGGGTGCCGGTGTGAGCCAGGGTTGCGGTGGCGTTCACCTCGCGGCGGGTCAGCAGCAGACCCAGCGGGCGGCCCACGGTAATGCCGCGGCCGAGCACCACCACGTTCTTGCCGTTCCAGTCGATGCCGTGGCGCTTAACGAGCTCAATCACGCCGTTCGGGGTGCAGGGCAGCGGGGAATCCAGCGGCTCCGAAACGTTCAGCACGAGCTTGCCGAGGTTGGTCGGGTGCAGGCCGTCGGCGTCCTTCTCGGGGGCGATGCGCTCGAGCACGCGGTTGGTGTCCAGGTGCTTGGGCAGGGGCAGCTGCACAATGTAGCTGGTGCAGGCCGGATCGTTGTTCAGCTTGTCAATCTCAGCGTCGAGCTCCTCCTGGGTGATATCGCCGGGCAGGTCCACGCGGATGGAGTTAATACCGATCTCCGCGCAGTCGCGGTGCTTAGCGCCCACGTAGGAGCGGGATGCCGGGTCGTCACCGACCAGGACGGTGCCCAGGCCGGGGGTGATGCCCTTAGCCTTCAGCGCCTCGACGCGCTCCTTCAGCTCCGCCTTGATGGCGGCAGCGGTTGCGTTACCGTCTAGAATCTGGGGCATTGTTTTCCTTCCATAGATTACGGCGGGTTCGCCGAAACGGATGGTCTATGTGTTGGGTTCTTGGGGCCCCGCCGCGCCTCACCGATAGAGCGGGTCCGGGACGGCGGGCGGAGGGCGAAATAACCCCGTCCGCGCATCGGCCACACGGGCGGATGAGCGAACGGGGTCATTCACGGTTCTACCAGTTCTCGCTGCCCTGGTAGAGGGGGTACTTGGCGCAGAGTGCATCCACGCGAGCGCGCAGGGCCGCGATGTCCGGGTTCGGTAGTAGCACGGAGGCGATGATGTCAGCCACCTCGGTGAAGCCCTCGGCGTCGAAGCCGCGGGTTGCCAGCGCGGAGGTGCCGATGCGCAGACCGGAGGTCACCATCGGCGGGCGCGGGTCGTTCGGAACGGCGTTACGGTTGACGGTGATGCCGGCGTCGTGCAGCAGGTCCTCCGCCTCCTTGCCGTTGAGCGCGTGGTGGCGCAGGTCGACGAGCACCAGGTGAACGTCGGTGCCGCCGGAGGCAATCGAAACGCCGGCGTCCTTCACGTCCTGCTCCAGCAGGCGCTTCGCCAGGATCTGCGCGCCCTCAATGGTGCGCTTCTGACGCTCCTTGAAGCCCTCGGATGCGGCAATCTTGAACGCGGTAGCCTTCGCGGCGATCACGTGCATGAGCGGGCCGCCCTGCTGGCCGGGGAACACGGCCGAGTCAATCTTCTTCTTCAGCTCCTCGGTGCAGAGGATGAAGCCCGAGCGGGGGCCGCCCAGGGTCTTGTGTACGGTGGAGGACACCACGTGTGCGTGCGGGACGGGGTTCGGGTGCAGACCCGCAGCCACCAGGCCCGCGAAGTGTGCCATGTCCACCCACAGGTACGCGCCGATTTCGTCGGCAATCGCGCGGAATGCGGCGAAGTCCAGCTGGCGGGGGTACGCGGACCAGCCGGCGATAATCAGCTTGGGGCGCTCGGCCAGGGCCAGCTCGCGCACCTGCTCCATGTCAACGTAGCCGTTCTCGTCCACGCTGTAGGCGACAACGTTGTACAGCTTGCCGGAGACGTTCAGCTTCATACCGTGGGTCAGGTGGCCACCGTGCGCCAGGGACAGACCCATGATGGTGTCGCCGGGGTTCAGCAGCGCGTGCATGACGGCGTTGTTCGCCTGCGCGCCGGAGTGGGGCTGTACGTTCGCGTGCTCCGCGCCGAAGAGCTCCTTCACACGGGCAATGGCGAGGTCCTCAACGATATCGACGTACTCGCAGCCGCCGTAGTAGCGGCGGCCGGGGTATCCCTCAGCGTACTTGTTGGTCAGCACCGAGCCCTGGCTCTGCATCACAGCGCGGGGGACAAAGTTCTCGGATGCAATCATCTCGAGGGTGTTCTGCTGGCGCTTGCGCTCCAGCTCAATGGCTTCTGCTACCTCGGGGTCGAGGTCGGCGAGGGGCATCTCGAGGATCTTCTGCTCGGACATTACGCTCCTGGGAGTGTTTTTACGGTATCTTCAGTGGCTCGTCATCGGGGCTGCGGCAGTGTCTGCGGCTGAAAACCCTGAATGAAAAAATATGAGCTACACCTCATAATACCGTAAAGCCCGCTTTCCTTCGAGAAGGAAAACGGGCTTTGGGATGCATCATGATGAAGTTTTACGGCGCCGGTATGGTACCGGTGCGGGACGCTTGACACGCCCCGGCGGGCCTATCGGCAAGGCGGCGCAGGTCGGTGAGTCCTAAGCCTGGCGCAGGATGGCGGAGGCGTACTCCAGGTAGGCCTCGCGGGCGCTATCCTTCTTACCGCCGGCCACCAGCTGGGTCTGCACCACGTAACCGGTCAGCACAGAGAGCACGGCCGCGCCGATGACGGTCAGCCATTCCTCGAGCTCCTCATCGGTGAAGTCCAGTTCAGCGGCGCCCCAGGCGCGGTAGCGCTCCAGGGCCTGATCGCGCAGGTAGGTTAGCTGCTCGGAAACCACGGCACCCAGCTGCGGCATGGAGACCGCCTCGCCCCAGGTCACCAGCAGGTGACGGCGCACCTTGGGGGTGTCCAGCACCTTCAGGCACCCGAACACGTAGTCCCAGGGCTGCTCGGCGCGGATGCGGTCGAAGGGAGCCAGGTCCATGCGCGCGGCGGCGAGGATAATCTCATCCTTGGAGGAGAAGTGATTGTAGATGGCTCCAGCAGACAGGCCGGTGGCGGCGATGATCTCGCTCATTGAGGCCTTCTGGTAGCCGTGCTTGATGAAACACTCGCGGGCGGTCTCTACAATCTGAGAACGCCTGTTCTTTTTGTATTCTTCGCTGACTTTAGGCACAACCTAATCCTAGCGAATTTTTTGGCGCTCCGCGCGCCTTCCGGGCGCACCTTCCGAGCTGTGGAGCGCCAAAACGCAAAAAATAGAATAAAAATTCCATAAAAAGGCGGGGTGCCCCGAAAATCCGGGGCACCCCGCCTCACTCACGCGCTCACGCCCGCCCGGCCGTAACCGGCCGCGGCGGTACGCGTAGCCGCAAAATCTTAGTGGAAGAAGTGGCGGGTACCGGTCAGGTACATGGTCACGCCGGCAGCCTTAGCGGCCTCGATAACTTCCTCATCACGGATCGAACCGCCCGGGTGCACAACGGCACGCACGCCGGCGTCCAGCAGAACCTGCAGGCCGTCAGCGAAGGGGAAGAACGCATCGGATGCGGCAACCGCACCGCGGGCACGCTCGTTACCCTCGCCGCCGAGGGTGTTCGCACGCTCAACGGACAGCTTGCAGGAGTCCACGCGGTTCACCTGGCCCATGCCGATGCCCACTGCGGCGCCGTTATCGGCCAGCAGAATGGCGTTCGACTTGGGCGAGCGCAGTGCACGCCACGCGAATTCGAGGTCGCGCAGGGTGGCCTCATCGGCGGGCTCGCCGGCAACCAGGGTCCAGTTCTTCGGGTCGTCGCCCTCAGCCTGCAGGCGGTCGGCCTCCTGGAAGAGCGCGCCGCCGGAGATGGGGCGGTACTCGATGGCATCGCGGCTAAAGCCCTCGGGCAGAACCAGCAGGCGCAGGTTCTTCTTCTCGCGCAGAATCTCCAGGGCCTCGGGCTCGTAGCCGGGGGCCACGACAACCTCGGTGAAGATGCCCTTGACGGTGCGCGCCATTTCGGCGGTCACCGGGCGGTTAGCGGCAATCACGCCACCGTATGCGGACAGCGGGTCGCAGGCGTGAGCCTTCGCGTGAGCGTCCGCAATGGGGTCAGCCGCGCCGGGGGTTGCCACGGCGATACCGCAGGGGTTGTTGTGCTTGATAACGGCGACGGCCGGCTCATCGAAGTCGTAGGCGGCGCGCAGGGCGGCGTCGGCGTCAACGTAGTTGTTGTAGCTCATGGCCTTGCCGTGCAGCTGCTCGGCCTGTGCAATGCCGGGGGCGGCCGCCGGGTTGACGTACAGGGCGGCGCGCTGGTGCGGGTTCTCGCCGTAGCGCAGGGTCTCGCTACGCTCGAAGCCCAGGCCGGCGTACGGGGGCCAGAAGTTGGCGTCCTCGTCCTGCAGGAACTGGGATGCGGTCCAGGTAGCCACGGCGGTGTCGTAGGCGGCGGTGTGGGCGAATGCGCCAGCGGCCAGGCGGCGGCGCTCCTCCAGCGAGAAGCCACCGTTCTTAGCGGCCTCAACCGTGCGCTCGTAGTCGGCCGGGTCCACCACAATTGCGACGGCATCGTGGTTCTTTGCAGCTGCGCGAACCATGGAGGGGCCGCCAATGTCGATCTTCTCAATGATGGCGTCCTGATCCGCACCCGAAGCCACGGTCTCGACGAAGGGGTACAGGTTCACGACGACCAGATCGAAGGGCTCGACGTCCAGCTCGCCGAGGGTGTCGATGTGCTCCTGCTTGCGGCGGTCAGCCAGAATACCGGCGTGGATGCGCGGGTGCAGGGTCTTCACACGGCCCTCGAGGCACTCGGGGAAGCCGGTCACCTCGGTCACCTCGGTGACGGGAACGCCTGCGGCCGCAATGGTCGCCGCGGTCGAACCGGTGGACACCAGGGCCACGCCGGCCTCGTGCAGACCGCGGGCGAAATCCTCCAGGCCGGTCTTGTCGTAGACAGAAATGAGGGCGCGGCGCAGGGGCACGCGATCGAGCTCAATAAGAGACACAAATACTCCGATACTTTGCACCGTGCCCGGCACATGCGGCGGCACGGCTGGTGGATGGATGTGAGTCCGCCCCGGCGGGCGGGATGTGCGGGTGGGGTTTACCCCCGCCGTCGCGCCGGGCACGGGGTGCCCCCACTCGGGCGGTGGGGCGCGACGGTACGTCTGTACGGGCGGGGAATCGGAGCGTGCGCTCCACCCGCCGTATGAAAAACTTATGCGGCAGAGTGCTTCTGCGCGAGGTCGGCGACGGTCTGCACGAGCAGGCGGCGCTCCTGCACCTTGATGCGTTCGTGCAGAGTTTCTTCGGTATCGCCGTCGAGCACGGGCACGGCGGCCTGCGCCAGGATGGGGCCGGTATCAACGCCGGCGTCGACGAAGTGCACGGTCAGGCCGGTAATCTTCACGCCGTGGGCCAGGGCGTCACGCACGCCGTGTGCGCCCGGGAAGGAGGGCAGCAGGGCGGGGTGGGTGTTGATAATGCGGTTGCTGAAGCGCTCGACCAGCTGCGCATCCACGATGCGCATGAAGCCGGCGAACACGATGTAATCGGGCTCGTAGGAGGCAATCTTCTCTTCGAGGGCGCGGTTCCACGCCGGGCGGTCTGCGTAGTCGCTGGGCTGCACCAGGAAAGTGGGCACGCCGGCGGCCTGGGCGCGTTCGATACCCAGGCAGGGTTTGTCGGCGCCAACAGCCGCAATGTCGAGGGGAAGCTCGCCCGCCGCTACGGCGTCGAGAATGGACTGAAGATTCGTTCCGGATCCGGATACCATAACCACAATTCGCACCCAACCAGTATAGCCCATCTCACATGCGTTGCGGGAGCTCGGAGAGAGGGTCGCCCGCGTTAACGGGAGAAGGTATTGCGGCAGCGCTCGGTAGGCCGGGACGGTCGGAAGAGCGGAGGGCTCCAGCAGTCCGGACGCGGAAGGCGAACGAACGGAGGCGCGGCGGGCCCCACGCCCGAAGGGACGGTACCCTTAAAGCTATGTCTACTCCCCCGCCGAACACCCCGAACGACCAGCCCCGCAACCCTCAGCAGCAGGCTCAGCAGCAGAGCCCCGCCTCCAACCCGCAGCAGGGACAGCACCAGGGGCCGCCGACCCCCGGCAGGTACAGCGGACAGCACCCCGGCGCACAGTACCCCAGCGCGCCGGGCGCGCATCAGTCCGGCGGCGGAAACCCCGGCAAGCCGCCGATGGACCCGCTACAGCGCCAGCGCATCCTGCTCCGCACGGCCATGGTTCTCGTTGTCTCCGTGCTACTCATCTTCGGGGCTTCCTCCTTCGTACTCTCCCCCATGCCCTACTTCCTGGGCCTTTTCCTCTTCGCGCTGGTGGGCATGGGGCTGAACGTCTGGGCCATCGTGCGCACCGCGAGCGCGCGCGGCCCCTGGATCTTCTACGTTGCCGCCTCCCTCAGCATCCTCTACAGCCTCATGACCGTGATCGGCGGAATCGGTCTGGCCGTCATGCCGGGGATGCAGGAGTACCGCGAGTGCCGCACGGCCGCGCTGACCGGCACCGATATGTACACCTGCGACCAGATGCTCCAGAACAGCATGGACAGCTTCGCGGGCACCGGCAGCACGGCAGGGGCCTCCTCCCGTTAGCGGCGGCCGGAGCGCACACAGCACGAAACCCGCACGAGTCATCCTCGCGCGGGTTTCGTGCTATTTTTCGAGCTATTTCTTCTTCGGGGCCTGCGAGCCGGTAGCCTCTTCCCCGGTCGGCAGCGGGGGCAGCTCCACGGTGGAGGCCTCGTCGGTCAGAAGCGGCAGGATGCCGGTCTGGGCGCGCACGCCAAAGATACGGTTCATGGCCTGGTCGGCGGAGAGCACCTCTAGCTCGCGTTCCATGAAGTCACGCTCTCCCCCGGCCTTCTTCTGCGCCTTGCGCTCGCTCTTGGCCGCCTTCTTCTCGCGGCGCTTGCGGGCGCGCTGTTCCGCCGCGGAGGGCTCGGTCTCCGGGGCCTCGGAGGCTTCGTGCTCCGAACGGTCGGGAGCGGCATCTTCGGAGCCTTCGGCGGGCTGAACGCCGAAACCGAAGTACGCCATGATGCGCCCGGCACGGCCTCGCGGGCGAGCGGGCTCGGCGCTTTCGGAGGCGTCCTCGGGTTCGGCGGGGCCTTCCCCCGCGGTCTTCGCGGAAGACTTCGAGATTTCCGCGGACTTCGGAGCCGCCTTCTTCTCGCTCTTCGAACCGGTCTCGGACGCGGCGGAAGCGGGCTCGAGTTTTTCGGGCTCGGGGTTCATAAACTCGGGGATGGAGAGATCGGATTCCACCGGCTCGGGCAGATCCTCGTCGGGAACGACCTCGGCGAGCGCATCCGCCAGGGCGCGCTCGGCCACGGGGTCGGAAGCCTCCAGGGGGTAGGCGTGCACGGGCTCCTGCGGGTGCACCGGCACGTGGCCGGTGGCTACCTCGTCCACAATCGTGTGCGCCTCGGAGGGCTCCTGCGAGTCCTCGTGCTCGGAGTCCTCGTGCTCGGAGTCCTCGTTCTCAGGGTCCTCGGAGCTCGGCTCGCTCTTTCGGGAATCTTCGGCGGCCTTGCGCTCGGCTTCTTCCTCGCGGCGCTTGGCCTCCTCGGCCTCCTCACGGGCGCGACGCTCGGCCTCGGCCTTGCGCTTGGATTCTGCCTTGCGAGCTTCCTCCTCACGGCGCTTGGCTTCCTCAGCTTCCTCCGCCTCGCGACGCTCAGCCTCGGCTTCCTCGGCAGCTCGGCGTTCCTCACGCTCGGCCGCACGCTCCGCGCGACGCTGAGCCAGGCGCTCCTTCGCGGAAGCACCAAGGCTCATCAGGCGCTCGCCCAGGTTCGGGCGCTCATCGGCAAATCGCGGCAGATCGCGGCTGCTATCGGGCACCAGGGCGCGGCTGAGCAGGTTACCCAGAGCCACGCCGAGCCCCACCCACAGAGCCGTGTGGCCCGCAAAGCTCAGCGGCTCGGCACCCACCTCGATGAAGCGGCCGACGCCCAACGAGCCGTAGGAAATCCAACCCAGCCACAGGGCGGCCAGAGAAGTCAGCAAACCGGTCAGCACGCCCAGCGCAAGCGAGGATAGCAGGGCTGAAAGCGGACGGAACGGCACCTTCAGGGCGACCCACTCGTCCAGGTGATCCTCACCCTCACGCAGGAACCACCAACCGGCAATCGCGCCGGCGGCCACCGGAACCAGCAGACCCAGCAGGCCGGCGCTTCCCAGGGACTCAGGAACCGCACCCAGGATCGGCAGCATCGGCAGGGACCCGGCATTGCTACTCGTCAGGCCGATCGAGGTACCCGCCCCAAAGGCGAAACCGGCACCGGTCGACCAGGCCATCGCGTAAATCACCAGGTTGGGCAGGAAGCCCAACTGCAGTAGCGTCACAGCGGTATCACCCACCGGGCCCGCGTGCAGCTCCTGGTAGGTGGCCACCACCTGCGACCACCCGCCCAGAATACCCAGGGCCAGTAGCAGCGCGCCCAGGCCCACGAAGGCCACCGCGGCAACCACCGCCGCGCGCACCACAGCCCACGCGTAGGACCCGGCCCAGCGCGAGTACTGGCTCATCTGCGAAATCTGCTCCGCCGTATCAACACCCACCATGCGCGAAAGCGAACGCGCCTCGCGGTAGCCGCCCCACATCAGGCCGACCACCACGATACCCAGCGGCACCAGCGCAGCGTTCAACACCTGCAGCGGCTTCGGGCTCGGGCTCGCCCAACCGTACACCGCCGAACAAATCAGCGCGTAGGTCACCGAGCCCGAGAGTACCGGAATGAGGAACTCCCCCTCGTACGAGGCGCGCGCCAGCCTGCGACCGGAACGGTAGCAAAATAGCAACGGCAGAATACTCAGGCCCAGCGGCACCAGGGTCATGGTGCCCGCGGAGGTGCCAAAGACAGCCGAGAGGTCCAGGGGAACGCCGTGAATCAGGAGCCACAGGTGGGCCGACATCGCGGCCACCGACGAGAACTCCGTGCCGCCAAAACCGTTCGTCGCCCACACGGCAGCCATGGCGGCCACCACCAGGACACCGGACATCAGGGCGGTCAGAATCAGCTCAACGACGCCCTGAAGCCACAGGGGCATGGGCATGGAATAGCGGGAGATAGGTGAGGTGCTTTTCATCGTCCTTCAATCATGCCACGAATTAACGACGAAACCCGCCTCCGGAAGGGCCGGTGATGGCCCTCGGAGACGGATTTTTGCACGTCGCGTCAGTTTTTGGGTTAGTCCCTCGGCGGGAATCTTTGCGGCACCCCTATTGATCGGTCCAGGGGTTGGATGCGTTCACGCCCCAGGAACGGTACACCTGCGCCTTCGAGGAGACCAGCTCCAGATCGTAGGCGCTTGCGCTCGCAGCCATCAGCCCCTCCAGGGCGGCCGTGGGGAGGGGGTCGGCGTCGTCGCGCCCCACCGCGTGCTGACCGCGCGGGGCCTGGCGGCCCGCCCACTCGAGGCTCACGCGCGCATCCACGTTAATGACGTGGTCACCGAAGCGTTCGAGCAGCTCGGTAATCCAACGGTCGGTCTCGGGGTAGGGGTAGAGGCCTTTGAGCTCACCAATGCTCAACACCGAAATGTACATGTGGCGAAACGAGCGGCGGCGCAGAAACGCCACCACGGCGGGGTCTGGATTCGCCTTACGAATCTCCGCGAGAACGTCGGAGTCCAGGAGCATACCGGAAAAGTTCATACCCCTAATGCTACGCTACGCGCAGACCGGCGATTTCGATGGCGGGAATACCCTCGGGGTTGGGCAGAAGAAGGAAGTTCAGGAACTCGTCGCGCTTAGAAGAAATGCGGGAGTAGTCGTCAATACTGACCGCGGTGAAACCGCCTCGAGCGGGAACTGCTGCGGCACGCAGGCTGTCCTGGTAGGAGCGGGAGGGGTTCAGAGAGATTACTGCTTCGGTTGCAGAGCCGTTGTACATGTGACAACCTGCGCCGTGAGTGGCGCGATCCTTTCGCGTTGCTCTTGTCTGTACCGGTTACCACCTCTGAGGGTGGTGAATACAAACCGCTTCGTCATCCGAGCCACCCGTGAACATGGGGTTGGCGTTCGACCATAGTCGGAGCTTATCAGTCGAAACTCTTGAAGCTGGCTCCAGCTTACAGCACGTTCTCACCTTAAGTAAAGCGTTCTTCACAAAAGATTCAGGTCACATGTATTTTTACTAATCAAAGCGTTTACAAACGTTCCATGGCAGTCTCGACGCGTAATATTTGACCCTCGGTAGCCCCTCGCTTTCACCCCTCCGCGAGCACGCAGACCAATCCCGCGCGGGGCGCGGCGGCCGCTTTCAGCGTGTTCAATTCGCCTCGTTAAACCCTCGGAGCGCGCACGATCGAGAGGCAATGACCGCCCGCCGGGCGGTACCTCACCCGATGCGAGATAATGGGCAGGTGCCCAACAATCCTTTCCCCGAAATCCCCGTCACCGTACCCCAAATCATTCGACAGGTCGGCCACCGCACCTACCAGCGCGGGGCCGCCTATCAGCGCAACCGCGAGGTCGTGCGCTACAGCTACGACGAGGACAACCGCACCCTCACCGGACTCGTTAACGGAAGCACCCTCGTGCCCTACGAGGTGACGATTCGGTTCTTCCCCCCGCGCGCCGGCTCGGCTGCCTTCGCGGCCCGATGCACCTGCCCGGTCGTCAGCAATTGCAAGCACGCCGTGGCGCTCATGCTCACCGCGCTGGACCGCGCCTCCGTGGCGAAAAAGGCACTCAGCGAACACCCCGGACCGGTCGGCGTACCCGGTGCCGTAACGAAGGCTACCGCTGCGAAGGTGGCGACAGATGCAAAGGGATTCACAGGTTCAAAGAGCGCGGACGTTGCGGAGGCGAAGAAATCCGCCGACCCGCTCGCAGCACTGCGAGCCTCCGGTGCACTCACCACCGCGGCGAAACTGCCCGCACCCGATGCAGCGGCTGTCGAGCCCGAAAACCCCCAGGGAAGCTTTGCGCTCAACGAGCTAGGCGCCTCCCCGAGCCTGCAGGCAGAGGCACCCGCCTCCAAGATTTCGGCCTGGCGCAAGAATCTCTCCTCGGTTCTTTCCGCACGTCAGGACCTTTCCGGCATCGATTCGCTACGGGTCAGCGGCGCGCTCGACCTGTCGATGAGCGTCTCGGGATCCTACGCGCGCGGCCGCAACATGCCCGGGGCGACCCCGGCCATCAATCTACTCGCGCGCCCGCTCATGCGCTCCAAAACCGGCCGCTGGGTCAAGGGCGGCCTCACCTGGGACACTTTCGCCTCGAGCGTGGGCGGGCCGGTCGGCCGCCACGACATCTACCCGGAGCACGAGCGTTTCTTCGCCGAGCTCTACTCGATTGCCCGCCCCTGGCAGAACATGTACTCCTCGCACCGCGACTGGATTTCGCTCAGCGCCGCGGGCTCTGCCCTGCTCTGGGATGTGCTCGCACGCGCCGAGGAAATCGGCCTGCCGCTACTAATCAACGGACGCGAGGTGGAGTACGCCATCCTGCCGCCCGCGCGGGTGCGCCTGCGCGCCGCCGCCCTGCCCGAGGACTCCGAGGAGAGCCCGGACGGGGGTCTGCTCCTCGAGGCCGCGCTGAGCTGGGAGGGGCGCGAGGGCGAGCTTCTGCGCCAGCTCTGGCTTCCGGCCGCCCACTGCCACCCCATGGGCACGCCCCGCACCGGCTTCTTCGCGCTCGGCGGGCTTGCGCAGCAGGAGTACGAGCAGGCCGCCAAGGCCGTGCACTGGAAGACCGCCCGGCCGGGCGCGCTGGACGAGGTGGGGCGCGGCGCCTTTGTGCAGTCTGAGCAAACCGTGCAGTCTGAGCAAACCGTGCAGTCGGCGGATTCCGCTCAGTCGGAGCAGGCCGCGCAGGCGGCGAATCCCGTGCAGTCGGCTAATCCCATGCAGTCGGAGCAGGCCGCGGTTCCGAACCTCCCCGAGGGCGTGGACCTGGCGCTCATCCCCCTGGTCGAGCCGCTCGACGCTGCCTCCGAGGCGCTCATCTCGGCTGGGACCGTTGAGATTCCCGCCTCCGAACGCCCCGCGTTCCAGCGCGATTTTCTGCCGGCTCTCAGCCGCTCCGTACCCGCGCTCACCCCCGACCCGGCCCTGGCCCTGCCGTCCGTCACCCCGCCGCGCCTGGTGCTCGAGCTGACCTTCGATGAGGAGGTTCGCCACGACGCGCAGCTGGGCTGGCACTGGGAGTACCCTCTCAACCCCTTCGAGGCCGACCCCGAACACGAATCCGGCGTTCAGCGCCTGCCGGCCTTCGGGTACCCCGGCGAGGAGGGCGGCGAGGTGCGCGACGAGCGCTTCGAGGCCCGCGTGCTACGCTCGGTGCGCTCGGTGCTGGCCGCGCATCCGGCCCTGGCCAGCTTAGAAGAGCGCCGCGTCGAGGGTTGGGAAACCCGC
This sequence comes from Rothia sp. HMSC062F03, assembly GCF_001836905.1. NCBI lineage: Bacteria > Bacillati > Actinomycetota > Actinomycetes > Micrococcales > Micrococcaceae > Rothia > Rothia sp. HMSC062F03. The sequence goes on from NZ_KV830882.1 coordinate 279,067, forward strand.
GAGCTGCTGAGCGCCGTACTGCCGAAACTACGCCGCATTTCCGCCGTTCGGGTGCGTTTCAACGGCACCCCACCCGAGTTCGTGGAAGCCACCGACGCGCTCATCGAGGTAACCGTCACCGAAGGCAATTCGCGCGACTGGTTCGGGCTGGGCATCGCTGTGAAGGTGAATAACTGGACCGTGCCCTTCGCCCAGATTTTTGAGGCGCTCGACCGCGGGGCGGACCGCATCCTGCTAGGCAACGGCACCTACTTCTCGCTGCGCCGACCCGAGTTTAAGACCCTGCGCACCCTCATCGCGGAGGCGCGGGAGCTCGACGAGGCGGGCGGCGAGCTGCGCATCAACCGGCACCAGGCCGGGCTGTTCTCCGAGCTGGAATCACTGGCGGCCAGCGTGCAGACCACCCGGCGCTGGGATGAGCAGGTGCGTTCCCTGCTGGCACTCGTGGAGGCCTCCGAGGCCCGCGAAACCGAACCCGCAGACGGTGCGGATAAGCCCGCAGCAAGCCCCGATGCCCACGGCAAGCGTAACGAACCGGGCTCGGCGCGCCCGAACCTAAACCGAGAGTACCCGGTCCCCGCGGGCCTGCAGGCCACCCTGCGCCCCTACCAGGTGGAGGGTTACTGCTGGCTCACCTTCCTCTACGAGCACCGCATGGGCGGTATTCTCGCCGACGACATGGGCCTGGGCAAGACCGTGCAGGCCCTCGCCCTGCTCGCCCACGCCATCGAGGAGCACCGCGCTGCGGCCCCCGTCGAGCCGTTCGCGCCCTTCCTCGTGGTCGCGCCGACCTCCGTCATCTCGAACTGGGCGGCGGAGGCCGAACGCTTCCTGCCCGAGGCGAAGGTCGTCACCATCACCGAAACCACCGCCGGCAAGACCCCGCTGGCCGAACGCGTGGCCGGGGCGCACCTGGTGCTGACCAGCTACACGCTGCTACGCATGGACGAGGACGCGTACGCCTCCTACGCGGCCGGGCTCGGCTCGGGGGAGGGCCCCGGCACCCCCGGCTGGGGTGCGCTCCTGCTGGACGAGGCGCAATTCGTCAAAAATACCGGCACCCGCGCCTGGTCTATCGCCCGCGCCATGCCCGCGCGCGCCAAGATTGCCATGACCGGCACGCCCCTGGAGAACAACCTCATGGAGCTGTGGGCACTGCTGGCGATTGTGGCGGACGGGCTCTTCCCCTCCGCCCGCGCCTTCCGCGACCTGTACGCCCGCCCGGCCGAATCCGGTGAGGACCCCGCGCACGCGGCCGCCACGACCGCTCGCCTGCGCCGGCGCATCCGGCCGCTCATGCTGCGCCGCACCAAGGAGCTGGTAGCGGCTGAGCTTCCGGCGAAGAACGATGTGCGCGTGAACCTGCCGCTGGCTCCCGGCCACCGCCGCATCTATGACACGCACCTGCAGCGTGAGCGCCAGAAGGTTCTGGGCCTGCTGGAGGATATGAACAAGAACCGGTTCACGATCTTCCAGTCGCTGACGCTGCTGCGCCGCCTGGCCCTGGATGCCGCGCTCATCGACCCGGATGCCTACGAGGGCGTCACCTCGGTGAAGCGCGAGTACCTGGTGGAGCGGCTACCCGAGCTACTGGCCGGCGGGCACCGCGTGCTGGTATTCAGCCAGTTCACCGGTTACCTGAAGAGCATCGCCCGGGCCCTGAGCGAGAAGGGCATCGACCACCTGTACCTGGACGGTTCGACCCGCAACCGCGCCGAGGTCATCGAGGCGTTCCGCGCCGGGGCCGCGCCGGTGTTCCTGATTTCGCTCAAGGCCGGCGGTTTCGGTCTGAACCTGACCGAGGCGGACCACGTGTTCATCATGGATCCGTGGTGGAACCCAGCCGCCGAGCAGCAGGCCGTGGACCGTATTCACCGCATCGGCCAGGAGCGTGAGGTGCACGTGTACCGGCTGGTCGCCGAGGGCACGATTGAGGAGAAGGTCATGCAGCTGAAGGCCTCGAAGGCCGCGCTCTTCGATGCGGTGGTCGGCGAGGGCGAGTTCGCCTCCGCGGCGGTCACGGCCGAGGATGTGCGCGAGCTCTTCGCGCTGCCGGATGAGAAAGACGCGAGATAGCGGCCCCTCTCCCCCGCCGCGACTCGTCATGATTCTTCGCATCGTTAAGCTCGAGGCACAACCGACTCGTCTTCACCTCGGCCGCGGGCGTAGCATAGAGAACCAATAGACCCCGCGGAGGCCTCGCCTCCCCCGCAGAAACCGAAGGAGCATCATGAGCTACAACGTACCGAACGTAAAGTTCAACGACGGCCGCAGCATCCCCCAGCTGGGCTACGGCGTGTGGCAGGTTGAGGACGAGGTCGCCGAGAAGATTGTGAGCACCGCCCTGGAGATCGGCTACCGCCACATCGACACCGCCGCTAGCTACGGCAACGAGGCGGGCGTGGGCCGCGCTATCGCTAACTCTGACGTGCCTCGCGAAGATATCTTCCTCACCACCAAGCTGTGGAACTCTGACCAGGGTTACGAGAGCGCTTTCGAGGCATTCGAGGCTTCCCTGGAGAAGCTGGGTACCGACTACGTTGACCTGTACCTGATTCACTGGGCTAAGCCGCAGCAGGGCCTGTACCTGGATTCTTGGCGTGCGCTGATTGAGCTGCAGAAGCAGGGTAAGGTCCGTTCCATTGGTGTTTCGAACTTCCCCGAGGAGCAGCTGCGCGAGATCATCGAGGAGACCGGCGTGGTTCCGGTCATCCACCAGGTTGAGCTGCACCCCTACTTCTCGCAGGAGGCGTTGCGCGCCGTTCACGCCGAGTACGGCATCGTGACCGAGGCGTGGAGCCCGCTGGGCAACGGTAGCGATCTGCTGCAGAACCCCGTGCTGGCTGAGATCGCGGAGCGCCACGGCGCAACCCCCGCGCAGGTCGTGCTGGCATGGCACCTGGCTAAGGGCACCGTGGCTATCCCGAAGTCCGAGACCCCCTCTCGTATTGAGGAGAACCTGGCGTCGGTGAACGTGAAGCTGACCGCTGAGGACATCGCGGCTGTGGATGCGCTCTCCACCCCCGAGGGTCGCATCGGCCCTGACCCGGCGAACATTGATTTCTAAGCTGGAGCGTAGAGTCCCGCGTCTAGGGGCTTGAAGCTAGGCAGAGTAAAGCCCCGACAGGCACAGATAGTGCTTGTCGGGGCTTTTGCGTGCCCTGGCGGCGCGGCTTTTCGGGCTTTCGAAGACCAGTTTTGGCGAACGCTCGTTCTTGGATTGTTCGGCAAACCATCAGCTATCCTGGCGGGCGCTTCGTAACTAACTCCCGCCCGCCAGTTTTCGACGATTAGCTCTCGTCCTCCACCAGCAGCGAGAGGGAGATGCGGCGGCGGACCGGGTCAACCTCCACGACGCGCACCCGCACGATGTCGCCGCTACGCACAATGTCGTGCGGGTTCGCCACGAACCCGCGGCTCATCTGCGAGATGTGCACGAGGCCGTCCTGATGCACACCAATATCCACGAACGCGCCGAATGCCGCCACGTTCGAGACGGTACCTTCGAGCACCATGCCGGGGCGCACATCCTCAAAACGCGAGACGGACTCGGAGAATCGGGCGGTGCGGAAGCTACCGCGCGGGTCCAGGCCGGGGCGGCGCAGCTCGGCGAAGATGTCCTCGACCGTGTACACACCGGCGGCGACTTCCACGCTCTCCGGCACGTGGCTGTCCTGTTCGTGACTATCCTGCACGTAGTCGGCGGGATTCAGCCCGGCAAGCGGGTCACTACCGTCCGAGGTGCCCAGGGCGCCAGCAACCCAGTGGGCGCCATTGCGTGCCTGCGCGTCGGCAATAATGCGGCGCGCGAGCGGGTAGGCTTCCGGGTGCACCGCGGAGGCGTCCAGCGGCTCCTCACCGCCGCGGATGCGAATGAATCCTGCCGCCTGGCGGAAGGTTTTCGCACCCAGGCGCGGCACGTTCAGCAGCTGCTGACGGTTCGCGAAGGGACCGTGTTCGGTGCGGTAGGCGACGATGCGTTCGGCGGTCGCGGTGCCCACGCCCGCCACGTGCGCGAGCAGCTGCACGGAGGCGCTGTTGAGGTTCACACCCACGGCGTTCACGCAGTCTTCAACGGTGTCGTTGAGGGCGCGGCGCAGGGCGGCGGGCGGCACGTCGTGCTGGTACTGGCCCACGCCGATGGACTGCGGGTCGATTTTGACGAGCTCGGCGAGCGGGTCCTGCAGGCGGCGGGCAATGGAGACGGCGCCGCGTACGATCACGTCGTAGTCGGGTAGCTCGGCAGCGGCAAGTGCCGAGGCGGAGTAGACGGAAGCGCCCGCCTCAGAAACGGTCACCTTCTGGGGTGCTTCTGCGCCTTCCTCACGCAGGGTGCGGATCAGTTCGCTGGCGAGCTTGTCGGTTTCGCGGCTTGCGGTGCCGTTGCCAATGGCGATGAGCTCCACGTGCTCCTCGCGGCAGGCGGCGGCGAGTTCGCGCAGCGCCTCCTCCCACTGGTTGCGCGGGGCGTGCGGGTAGACGGTGCCCACGCGCAGCGGCTCACCGGTACCGTCGACCACGGCGTATTTCACGCCGTGGCGCAGACCCGGGTCCAGGCCGAGGGTGGTCTTGTGTCCGGCGGGTGCGGCGAGCAGAATATCGCGCAGGTTGGATGCGAACACCTCGGTGGCGTGCTGTGCGGCGGCGTCGAGTAGCTGGTGGCGGATACGTTCGGCAAGGCGCGGGCGCAGGTGGCTGCGCCATGCGGTGCGGACGGTGGCGGCGAGCCAGCCGAGTACGCGGTCTTCGTCGTCGACGGTGTTGAGCACCTGCACGGGGATGCGCAGCGCGGCGGCCACTTCACGCTCGTATGCAGAACGGACGTTCTCGTAATTTTCTGCGGCGGCCTCAGCTTCGGCGCGGGCGGCACCACGCAGGCGGCTGAGCGCCACGGGGGCGGGTGCCACATCCACCTTGAGGCGCACCACGCCGGCATCCTTGGCGCGGTGCAGCGCCAGCACGCGGTGCGGCGGAATGGAACGAATACGATCCGAGAAGGCGAAATAGTCGGAGAACTTCGCACCAATGCTTTCCTGACCGGCAATCACGCGGGACTCAATCACGCCGCCTTCACGCAGGCGCTTGAGGAGCTTTTCGCTCAGCACCGGGTCGGTGAGGGCACGGTCAATCAGGATCGCGCGGGCACCGTCGAGGGCCTCTTCGGCACTGTGAATCTGCAGGGCTTCGTCCGCCTCTGCAGCCTCAATATCCTCATCGTCTTCGGTGCCGTCGGTGATGTAGGCGGCGGCGATGGCGTGCGCGTCGGCGAGGGGCACCTCCAGCAGGTCCTCGACGAGGGAGTCGAGCCCGGCGGCGCGCGCCAGCTGCGCGCGGGTCACGCGCTCGCTACGGTAGGGGGCGTAGAGGGCGTTCACGTCTGCCACGGTGGCGGCGTTCATGAGCGAGGAACGCAGTTGCAGCAGGGTGAGCGGGTCGATGAGTCCTTCGTCGGCGCGCGCGGTGAGCGCCTCGAGCACGCGGGCGCGGCGCTCTTCGAGGGCGCGTAGCTGACCCAGGCGGGTCTGGATGGCGCGCAGCTGGGTGTCGGTGAGCGCGCCCGTCGCTTCTTTGCGGTAGCGGGCGATGAAGGGCACGGAGTTGTCTGCGTCGAGCAGTGCCACGGCGGCGCCGATGCGGTGCGGGGCGATGCCGAGCTCTGCGGCGAGTACCGAGACAAGGTGCGAGGAGGGGGCCCGCTCGGCCCGCCCGTCACGGTCCTGTCGGCTACAGTTCGGTTCGGGGTGCGACTCGTTGGCGGATGCGCCGCGCGGCGCGATGCTGCTCGGGAGGGGGTGTTCGCTCATCCCTCCAGTTTCGCATACTTCGCCGACGCTCCGGGAGCCGGGCCGCCGGGCCCGCTGTCGGGATCCCCGAGGCCGCCGCCGAGCCTGCCGGGGTAGTATCGACCCCGCCCGGCCTCAGCCGCCGGGCTCCCCCGAGCTCAGCAGCAGAACCCGAGTGCGTACAGCCGACGGGCGGTTCTGCATCATTTGGGCCTCTGCCGCCTCCCGCGTCATCTTTTGGTTAGTTAGCTGATTATCGGCCCCGCCGCTTGAACGCCTATATAACGTTCAACTATTTTTGAACTAAAAGGATGTATTTTTTAAAATTTTTCTCGCTTTTATGCAGATTGGGGGTGGCGCGGCCGCCCGCACGACCTTTTCTGCTCGCAGAAATACAGGGTGCGACGGCACGGTACGACGATGTGCCGCCCACCTGCAGAGGAAAGAGGGACCCATGCGCGAACGCACCGCGCTATCAAACGCGCCGGAGGGCTACTTAGATTTTCACGACGAGTACGCGGAACTCATCGCCGAACTCGCCGCGCTGGGGTTCACCCCTACCCAGGTTCTCCGCCGCCTCAACTTTCTGTACCCGCACATCAACAAGAAGTACCTGAACTATGCGCTGAGCTCCGGCATCTGGCAGTTTGGCCCGGTCACGGCAGACGCCCCGAGCTACACGGTGCTCGCATGCGGTCTCTGGTACGTTTTCGCGGAAGCCTACGATTTGCCTCCGGAGCCCGAGTACGCGGCACTGATTCTTGATTGCGATATTATTCACGACCTGCCATCCGCGCTGGAGGCACGCCACTTCAACAATGAAGACATTGCGCACGTTCTGGCGAAGATTGGGGCAACGCTCAAGTACCTTGCCGCACACCCCTACTCCCAGCTGGAGGAAGAAGCCTACGCGCAGACCCTCGAGGACATCAGGCAGCGCGGCGTGAAAGAAATCGGCACCGAGGGCGGTAGCCTGTACACCCTGCTCGCCTCCAGTATGGAGGGCGAATCCGCGTGGCCTGCTCCCGCACAGACGGTCAACGATTACCTCGGTGACGGCGACTGGTCCTTGGGTATGCTCCGCACCGGCATTTACCCGGCGGAGGCGCTCGAGAACGAGTGGTATATCGACGCCGCGGCGATACCCGAGGATTTTGCACCGAAGACTCTGAGCCTGTTTTTGAGCTATTGCGCCCGCTACGACCGCGAGCCGACGGCGCTGAACTACGGCTACTGGTCTACCATTCCCACGCTCATTGAGCAGGTGCCGCCGCTGGGTGCGGTACGCGCCAAGTTCGGTTCCTGGCAGACGGCCCTGCATCGCGGACGCACGCAGATTGCCCGCGAGCTGCGCCTGTGGACGAAAAACGAAGCCAACGTAGCTGCCGTGGAGTCGGGTGCCGCTGAGGCGAACGCTGCTGAATCGAGTGCCGCTGAGGAGCTTGAGCTCCTCGACGCTGAGCTGACTAACGCTGAGGCTGAGCTGACTAACGCTGAGATCCCCGAAACAGAACTAGCAGAGTTGGATACCCCGAACGGCTCCCCTGCGGACGCCCCCGCGGAACCGGCAGAACCCGCACGTCTGAGCGCCCGCGAACTCACCGAGCAGGGCATCGGCGTGGTGCAGACCGCCCACACCGACCTTGCGGCGTACCACCGCACCCAGTGGGAGCAGACGGTGGAAGTCTTCGGCGAACGCCTCGCGCAGCTTGCCTGGAACCGCCGCCTGAGCACCTACTACTTCTTCGACGGAGCCTGCCTGGAAGATGCCGACCCGACCCCCGTGGTGACGGTTTTCCGCTCCCCCACCGGTTTCCTCTGCGAGCTTGAACCCACCGTCGAGGCGCTGCCCGCCTTCGACCCGGAGTTCCTGCAGGAGCACGGCTGGAGGCACCCGGTACCGGTGCATGCGCTGTGGAATCTGCACGCGCTCGACCCGCTGGAGGCAGCTGCCGCCGTCATCGAGGCGATGCGTTCGGGTTGCGGTTGTGAACGCTGGGATTTCTACCGCACCGATGACGACAACGACCCGCTTGCCGAAGAGGCTGAGATGGCTTCCGTCTAAGCGCACTCCCCCGAGCCTCTCTGGTTCATCTCTAGAGCCTCTCGGGTTCATCCCTGGAGATAGCGAAAGCCCGCGCCCCCACCTCCTGCAAAGGAGGTGGGGGCGCGGGCTTTACGCATGCACGGGATACCAGCTGCGGCAGCCGGCACCGATAGCCGGCGCAGATAGTAGATGCGGCTTAGCGTGCCGAGAAGATCTCGGACGCCTCCACAATCGCAATCTGCGCGGTGCGGGTCGAAATCGCCTCGTGGCGGCGTGCATCCGCGCGGCGCTTGAAGAACCAACCAATGCCCAGAATCGCGAACCAGACGGGCATCGCGAGCAGACCCCTGAGGGTTTCTTCATCCATGGCCAGCACGCCGATGGTGAAGGCGAAGAACACCAGCGACAGCCACGCGGAGAAACGGCCGCCGGGCAGGCGGAACTTCGACTTCGCATGGCGCGAGGGGAACTTCTTGCGGTACATCAGGTAGCTGACCATGATCATCGCCCACGCGAAAATCACGAGTACCGCAGCCACGGTGGTGACCAGGTTGAACGCGCTAGAAATCGAGTCACCCGCGTAGAGCAGCACAATGGAGGACAGCAGCATCACGGCCGAGAGGAACAGCGCGTTACGTGGCACGCCGGCCTTGGAAACCTTACCCAGGAACGCGGGTGCGCTGCGCTCGCGGGCCAGGCCGAAGGCCATGCGCGAGGTGGAGAAAATACCGGAGTTCGCCGAGGAGGTTGCGCTGGTAATCACCACGAAGTTGATGATGTGCGCGGCGATGCCCAGGCCCGCCAGGGTGAACATGGCGACGAAGGGGCTCCTATCGGGGCTGACGAGGCGCCAGGGGGTAACCATCAGGATGGTGACGAGCGCACCCACGTAGAAGACCATGATGCGCACCGGCACGGCGTTGATTGCCCTGGGCAGGGTCTTTTCGGGGTCCTTGGTTTCTGCCGCGGTGGTACCGACGAGCTCTGAGCCCATGAACGCGAAGACGGCAATCTGGAATGCGCCGAGGAAGCCGATGAAGTGGTTCGGGAACATGCCGCCGTCGTTCCAGAGGTTTGCGACGGATGCCTGCGCACCACTGGGCGAGGTGAAGCCGACGGCGATCATACCGCCGCCAACGATGATCAGGGCGACGATGGCGACGATCTTAATCATGGAGAACCAGAACTCGATTTCGCCGAAGTTCTTCACGGATACCAGGTTCAGGGTCAGCAGTACGCCAATGACGGCGAGCGCCGGAATCCAGGCTTGCAGGTCGGGCCACCACATGCGCAGGTAGCCGACGATTGCGATGATATCCGCAACGGCGGTCACCACCCACATGAACCAGTAGGACCAGCCGAGGAAGAAGCCCGCCATGGGGCCGCACAGGTCGGTGGTGAAGTCCGAGAAGGACTTGTAGCGCAGGTTTGATAGCAGGATTTCACCCATGGCGCGCAGCACCAGGAAGATGACGGCGCCGATGAGCATGTACACGAAAATAACTGAGGGACCCGCCATGGAGATGGCGCGACCGGAGCCCATGAACAGGCCGGTACCGATGGCACCGCCGATTGCGATGAGCTGGATGTGGCGGTTGCTCAGACCGCGGTGCAGTCGCTCTCCCTGTTCGGGAGCTTTAGGATTCAGGCTGACGTTGTTCTGTTCAGTCACGACGTCCTCTTTTCAGCGGTTGTACCCCGTACCGCATATGCCATGACCTGGAGTAAAAATCTCGAGAAGACAGGAGGCACGGTCAGTGTATGAATATGCGGCCAGTTGCTCGGCGGGGCAGCCCCGGCTTTCGGGGCAGGAGATGGGCTCGACCATGGTTCGCACCGCATCCGGGGCGAGTTCGGACATCGCCCGATGCGGGAACCTGTGGGAGCTTTCACACCTGTTTGGATAGATATTCTACACGTTTTGAAAGGTGAATGAAGTATTTTTCAGCCTTTGGTGTGTCGCAAATCTATTGTACAGGTCACTATTTAGCCCCCTGACGGGGGTAAATAAACACAGAAAAACCTCGCCCCCGCATCCAGAAAGAACACGGGGGCGAGGTGCAGAACAACGACGAGCGGTAGCGCTAGAGGCTACTTCTGAGAGGCTCCTTCACCGACCAGCGCGCGGGCACGCTTGGCGGCGTGGCGACGGGTCAGGATCTCGTAACCGATAGCCAGAGCAATGAACCAGACGGGGGTCAGTGCCAGACCGATGGCGGTGTCGGGGTACAGACTCAGGGCGTAAACCATGACGGCGAAGAAAATCAGGCCAAACCAGCTCATGCCGATACCCCAGGGCATCTTGTACTGGGAGGCTTCGTGGCGCTCGGGGAACTTCTTGCGGTACACCAGGTACGCAATCAGGATCATGCTCCAGGTGAAGATACCCATCATCGAGGCCACGGAGGTCACCACGGTAAACGCCTCCATGATGCCATTGCCGGCGTACAGCATGACCAGGCTGAACAGCAGCAGCACGGTGGTCAGGTACAGGGCGTTGGCGGGCACGCCGTTCTTGGTGAGCTTGCCCAGTGCGGAGGGTGCCGCACCGTCGTGCGCCAGGCCGTAGACCATGCGGGAGGTCGAGAAGATACCGGAGTTTGCGGAGGATGCCGCGGAGGTCAGCACCACGAAGTTCACCAGCGAGGCGGCGATGCCGATGCCCGCCAGGGAGAACATGCCCACGAAGGGGCTCATGGACTTATCCAGCTTGTCCCAGGGGGTCACGGCGAGGATAGTCAGCAGCGGCACGGCGTAGAAGAGCGCGATGCGGAAGGGCACGGCGTTAATGGCCTTGGGCAGGGTGCGCTCGGGGTGCTTGGTCTCAGCCACGGCGGTGCCGACGAGCTCGGCGCCCACGAAAGCGAAGAGGGCAATCTGGAAGGAGCCCAGGAAGCCGGTCACGCCCTGGGTGAAGATGCCGCTACCGGAGGGGCCGGGATGGTCCCACAGGTGGGCTAGGGAGGCTGTGGTACCGTCGGGGCTGGTGAAGCTGAAGGCAACCATGAGCGCACCAACAATAATGAGGGCGACAATCGCGACGATTTTAATGACCGCGAACCAGAATTCAATTTCGCCGAAGTTCTTCACCGAGGGCAGGTTCAGCAGTAGCAGTGCCGTGATGACCACGAGCGCCGGGATGAACTTGGGCATGCCGGGTAGCCAGTATTGCACGTAGCCGGTAATCGCGATGACGTCCGCAATGCCCGTGACGACCCAGAAGAACCAGTACGACCAGCCGACGAAGAATCCTGCGCGCAGGCCGAGGATATCGGTAATGAAGTCGGTAAAGGACTTGTACTTGGGGTTGGAGAGCAGAATCTCACCCATAGCGCGCAGAACAAAGTAGATGACGCTACCGATAATGGCGTAAACAAAGATGATGGAGGGGCCGGTCAGGGCGATGGTCTTTGCTGAGCCGAGGAAAAGGCCGGTGCCGATGGCGCCGCCAATAGCAATCAGCTGGATATGTCGGTAGCTGAGCCCGCGCTGGAGCTTGGAGTGCTCAGCCTCCGAATCTAGGCCGGTGACGGAGTTCTGCGGCGTTGGCTGCTGTGTCACGTATTTCTCTTTTCTGCGTCGGTTGCCCTGTTTTTTACTCGGGGGCTTATCCGGGTGGTTGGTATTCACTCATATTCCTTAACGGCGTACAGGGAGGCGAACCTCCCATTTCCGCGGTACGTGCGGTATTTCGGGGCTTGCGGGCCCTGATGACACGGTTTTACCGGGGCTTGTATCACCAATGAGAAATATACAGAGAATGCATAATCTCAAATTTTACCCCCTCATACCCACACGAGCGCAATGAATCCAACAGGGGCGGAAATTTGAGATGACGCGGGCACGGGGCGGGTTCGCCGTGAGCCACCGGGCACAGGGATTTCCCATCCTCCTCCAGCAGCCCTTCCCCTGTCCCTATTTTCGGGTTTTCAAAAAATTAAGAAACTTTCCAGTCAAAACTTTACAGTGCAAGGATTCAGGTCTACAGTAGTAACCATTCAAACGAAAACCTAACCAACCAACCACAGAACAGAAGGACACAACAATGGGCAAGTTCTCCAATGCAGCACTCCGCATCACCGCAGGCGCGCTCATCCTCGACGCAGGCGTCAAGAAGCTCAAGGCTGACGAGGGTACCTACGCCTTCCTGCAGCAGATGGCCGCAACCGGCGTACCCGCAGTCTCCAAGCTGGACGCAGCAACCTTCGGCAAGCTCATCTCCGGCGCAGAGACCACCCTCGGCGCAACCCTGCTGACCCCCTTCATCCCCTCCCGCCTGGCGGGTGCAGGCCTGACCGCATTCGCGGCAAACCTGATGACCATGTACTTCCGCAACCCCAACATGCACGACAAGTTCTTCCGCCCCACCCAGGACGGCCAGCAGCTCGCAAACAACATCGTGATGCTCGGCGCGGGTCTGGCACTGCTGGGCTCCAAGAAGTAAGGCCCTCCTCGTAGCTCACTCCTCAAGCAACCTCTCTTTAGTGCGGTGGGAACCTTCCGGTTCCCACCGCACTTTTGTATGCGCGCAGAATTTCTGCATCTGCCGCGTCCACCCCCGGTTCGCTCGTACCCGGCCAGCCCGGCATCACCCCGCCCAGCGGCCCCGAAACCGCACGGTGTAGCGGCCCTGCGCTATTCTTTTAGGTATGTCTACTGAGAACACGCAGCCTAGCCAGGCACCCGAATCCACCGAAGAGAAGGCTAAGAAGCCGGTTCCCGAGGAATTCTTCCGCCAGCCCTACTCCTTCGTCCGCCGCGGCGACCGCCTCACCGCGCGCCGCCAGAAGGCCTGGGACACCTACTCCCCCACCCACGTGCTGGACATTCCGCGCCTGCGCACCGACACCTCCGTCGCGCCCGAGGCGACCTTCGACCCGGTCAAGATTTACGGCCGTGAGGCGTACCAGGTCGTCGAGATTGGCTCCGGTCTGGGCGAGGCGATCGTGCACCGCGCAGCTGAGGTGCCCGAGGCGAACTTCCTCGCCGTCGAGGTGTACACCCCCGGCATCGCGGACCTGCTGCTGAAGATGGGCAACGCCGGCGTGGAGAACGTGCGTGTGGCTCAGGCGAACGCGCCCGAACTGCTCGACAACATGCTCGAGGAGAACTCCGTGGACGAGCTGTGGGTGTTCTTCCCGGACCCCTGGCATAAGTCCCGCCACCACAAGCGCCGCCTGGTGTCCCCGGCGTTCGCTGATAAGGTTGCGCGCGTGCTCAAGCCCGGCGGCATTTGGCGCCTGGCGACCGACTGGGAGGAGTACGCCCTGGTCATGCGTGAGGTTCTGGAGGCGCACCCCGACTTTGAGAACGTGAACCCCGGCGCCGGTGCGACCGAGGAGGATCCGCTGGGTGGTTGGGCTCCGCGTTGGGAGGGTCGTACCCTCACCAGCTTTGAGCGTAAGGCTCAGGAGGCGGGCCGCCGCGCGCACGACCTGACCTACCGCCGCAAGTAAGCGGAGCAGCGCCGGCATCAGTTGGCGCAGGTTAGCGCGAATATACGTTAAGCAGGTGAGGCTCCCCGGTCATTCGGGGAGCCTCACCTTCTTGTGTGTGGGTCTGAGTTCATGCGGGGCGGGGGTCTACCCTCCCTCGCGGCGTATGACACAAAGACGCACAAGCCTATATGAGTGGCTGACTAGCGCAGATGAGCTAAAACAGTCGAGCCGTTTATCCCAGTGTAGCGGGTTTAACCGGTTTAGCGCTGCGGCTTCGCATCATCCGCCGTAGCCGGCTGGTGACGCTGACGGTACAACACCACAGCCGAAGAACGCTGACGAGGCGCCGGGCGGGTACCGCGAGCAATATGCACCACGTCGCCACTGGTACCGGCTGCGAACACGCGCTCCGCCAAGCCCAGCTTCACCTTCGCGTCCTCAATCTGGCTCTGCAGGGCCGCAATCTGTTCCTTCTGCGACTCCAGGAGAGCCTCCAGCTCGATGATTCGGCGGATACCTTCCAGGGAGACGCCCTCCTGCGAGAGCTGCTGAATCCGCTGCAGACGGTTCACGTCACGCTGCGAGTAGCGGCGCGCCTTACCGGGCGCACGCGAAGGCTGGACCAGGCCGATGCGGTCGTACTGGCGCAGGGTCTGCGGGTGCATGCCCGCCAGCTCAGCCGCCACAGAAATCACGAAAACCGGCAGGTCCACGCTGTGCAACGGCTTGCCGCTACGGGACTTAGATGATGATTCTCGAGATGCCATGGTCTACTTCGCCTTCTTCAACAGATCCTTACGCGGGTTCTCCTGCGGTGCCAGTTTTACGAACTTATCGAATGCTTCCTGCGCCTCTGCGCTCAACTCGGTGGGCAGAACCACCTCGGGGATGACCAGCAGGTCGCCGTCGCCGCCCTTAGCCTTGAAGCCGCGGCCCTTGGCGCGCAGTCGGCGGCCGACCTGGCCGGGTGCCAGGCGCAGCTTCACGGTGGTGTTATCGGGCAGGGGCACCTCAATGACGGCGCCGTCGACAGCCTCGGCGAGGGTGACGGGCGCACGCATAATCAGGTTGTTGCCTTCGCGGGAGTACACGGAGTCGTCGGAGACGCGCACGGTGACCTTCAGGTCGCCGCCGCGCAGGCCCTTGCCGCGCAGGCGGACCTTCTGGCCGTCCTTGATGCCTGCGGGGATGCGTGCCTCGGTGTGGGAGCCGTCCGGTAGGAACACGGTCACGTTTGCGCCGGTGTATGCCTGGGCGAGGCTGATGCGGGTGCTGGTGGTGCTTTCCTCGGGGGCCGCGTGCTGTGCGCCGCCGAAGCCGCTACCCATGCCGCCGAAGTCGGCGCTGGTGAAGCCGGCGGAGCGACGGCGGCTACCGCCGGTGCTTCCGCCGAACAGGCCGCCGAGCAGGTCATCAATGTTGATATTGGCGCTGGTGCCGCCGCGGAATCCGCCGAAGGCGTCCGCGCCGGGGTAACCGCCGCTAAAGCCGCCACCACCGAAGCCACCCGCGCCCATGCCTGCGGCGCCGTAGCGGCGAATCTGGTCGTACTCCTCGCGCTGCTTCTTGTCGGAGAGCACGTCGTAGGCCTCGGAGATTTCCTTGAACTTCTTCTCAGCCTGCTCGTCACCGGGGTTCAGATCCGGGTGGTACTTGCGGGAGAGCTTGCGGTACGCCTTCTTAATGTCGCTTTCGCTTGCGTCTTCGCTAACGCCCAGTGCCTTATAAAAGTCGTCAGTTATCCAGTTTTCGCTTGCCATATGTTTGTTTCTCCTCTCGCGGTGATGCGCCGCCCTCCTCGGTTACGGGACGGCCAGCAGGGCACCACGTTCTTGTCTTAATGCTCTATATAAAAGTTTAGTCTACTTGACTCAATTTTGGAAGGGGGTGACCAAAATTTAGCGCCCTACAAGGTTTTTTAGCCACCGCCACTACATGCCGAGACCACGCACATATCGCAAGCAAACAACAGGGCGGGCACTCCCCCACTAGGGAGAGCACCCGCCCGTCGTTAGTTATTCAGCCAATGCTTAGCCGACCACCTTACGGTGCGACAGCCACAGCCACCTGAGCGGTACGAACCACTCGGTCGTTCACGCGGTAGCCGTAACGCAGAACCATGGAGACATGATCCTCAGCCACCTCGTCGGTGGGCTGCTGCAGAACAGCTTCGTGGATGTTCGGGTCGAAGGCATCGCCTACTTCACCGAAACGCTCCACACCCTGCTTGCCGAGCAGCTCTTCGAGCTTGGTAGCGATGGAGGCGAAGGGGCCTTCCTGCAGGTCGCCGTGCTTGCGGGCGGCGTCGATATCGTCGAGCACCGGCAGCAGTGCGGTCACCAGTTCACTGGTTACGAAGCCTCGCAGCTGCTCCTTTTCGCGAGCGGTGCGGTTCTTGAAGTTAGTGAACTCTGCCTGCAGGCGAAGCAGGGAGTCCAGGCGCTCCGCGGCGAGTGCCGCATCAGCAGATTCTGCTTCTACGGCGTCCTGGAGCTCAGCCTCGACGGCTTCCGCAGCTTCCTCGGGGCTTTCGACCGATTCAGCTTCGGGGTGGCCTTCCGCTGCGGGGGCGTTGAATGCCTCCTCCAGCGGGTCGGGGGTGGTGTTTTCCTGCTCAGCCATGATTACTTCTTCTCGTCTTCGTCGATAACCTCGGCGTCGACAACATCCTCATCAGCGGCGGGCTTGGACTCGGATGCCTCAGCCTGTGCTGCTGCGTAGAGTGCCTCACCCAGCTTGGACTGGGAAGCCTGCAGCTTCTCGAATGCGGACTTCACTGCTGCGTCATCGTCGCCCTCGAGTGCCTTCTTCAGCTCGTCGACGTCGCCCTGAACGGAGGTCTTGACGTCCTCGGGCAGCTTGTCGCCGTTCTCCTTCAGGAGCTTCTCGACGGAGTATGCGACGGACTCAGCTGCATTGCGGGTGTCAGCAGCCTCGCGGCGTGCCTTATCCTGCTCAGCGTGTGCCTCTGCGTCCTTGACCATGCGGTCGATGTCGTCCTTGGAGAGGGAGGTGCCGCCGGTGATGGTCATGGACTGCTCAGCGCCGGTGCCCTTGTCCTTTGCGGAGACGTGCACGATGCCGTTTGCGTCAATGTCGAAGGTGACCTCAATCTGGGGCACGCCACGGGGTGCGGGGGCGATGCCGGTCAGCTCGAAGGTACCCAGGTTCTTGTTGTCGCGAGTGAACTCACGCTCACCCTGGAAGACCTGAATGGTCACGGAGGGCTGGTTGTCCTCTGCGGTGGTGAAGGTCTCGGAACGCTTGGTCGGGATTGCGGTGTTGCGCTCGATCAGCTTGGTCATCACGCCGCCCTTGGTCTCGATACCGAGGGAGAGGGGGGTGACGTCGATCAGCAGAACGTCCTTACGGTCGCCCTTCAGCACGCCTGCCTGCAGTGCTGCACCCATTGCCACGACCTCGTCGGGGTTCACGCCCTTGTTGGGCTCGCGGCCGGTGAGCTCCTTGACGAGCTCAGCAACAGCGGGCATACGGGTGGAGCCACCAACCAGGATGACCTCGGAAATCTCGGAGATGGACACGCCAGCTTCCTTGATTACGTCGAGCACGGGCTTCTTGGTGCGCTCGAGCAGGTCGCGGGTCAGTTCCTCGAACTTTGCGCGGGTCAGCTTCTCATCCAGGTGGATGGGGCCCTCGGGGGTCACGGACAGGTACTGCAGGGAGATGTTGGTGCTAGAAGCGCTGGACAGCTCCTTCTTAGCCTGCTCAGCTGCCTCCTGCAGACGCTGCAGAGCAATCTTGTCCTTGGACAGGTCTGCGCCGGTGTTTGCCTTCACCTGTGCGAGCAGCCACTCGACTACGCGCTGGTCCCAGTCGTCGCCACCGAGGCGGTTGTCACCGCTGGTTGCGCGAACCTGAATGGTGGAGAAGCCGTCGTCGTCCTTGCCAACTTCCAGCAGGGAGACGTCGAAGGTACCGCCACCGAGGTCGAAGACCAGGATGAGCTCGTCTTCCTTACCCTTGTCCAGGCCGTATGCCAGTGCTGCGGCGGTGGGCTCGTTGACGATACGCAGGACGTTCAGACCTGCAATCTCGCCGGCTTCCTTGGTTGCCTGACGCTCAGCGTCGTTGAAGTATGCGGGAACGGTGATGACGGCGTCGGTGACCTTGTCGTTCAGGAATGCCTCTGCGTCGCCCTTCAGCTTCATGAGGATACGAGCGGAGATTTCCTGCGGGGTGTACTTCTTACCGTCGATCTCGGTGGTCCAGTCGGTGCCCATGTGGCGCTTGACGGAGGAGATGGTGCGGTCGACGTTGGTTACTGCCTGACGCTTTGCAACGCTACCGACCAGAACCTCGCCGTCCTTGGAGAATGCGACGACGGAGGGGGTGGTGCGGGTGCCCTCTGCGTTAGCGATGACGACCGGGTCGCCACCTTCCAGTGCTGCTACGACCGAGTTGGTGGTACCGAGGTCAATACCTACTGCACGTGCCATATGTTTATTCACTCCTTAGGTGTTAGTGCCCCGCTTCTTCTAATGCGAGGCGGGTTAGTTTGAAAGTTTTGGAGACGAGGGTGCTACGCGTGCCGCCCCGTGTGGGGTGGTCTGCGCGGCTCCCTTGAGCCTCATGTACTCAAGTATGCACCCTCTCAGAGGGCGTGTCAATAGGGTTGAGCGGACTTTACTCAACTTTTTTGTGTGGAGGGGCGTGAAGGGCTGGTTTTTCGGGGCTCTGGAGGGGTGTTTTGCGGGCAATTTTGGGGCTGCGGCGAGATTCAGATGGGCGGTTTTGCCGCGAAATTCCGGGGTTTTTGAGTGGCGCGAGGGTGTGGTGTGGCGATTCAGTGCACGGCGGACATGGGCGGGCTAACTGGGCGAAAAAATTTTTTAAAAATTTTTGAAAACGTGCGAAAACCCCAAAAAATTGGGGTGTGAGAGAGGTAGAAAGGTGGCATGAGGGCACCTTATATAGGGCGTGCGGGGTGATCTTTAGGCGCGATTTTTAGGCCTGGAGGCTAGGCCCCTGGCAGCATTGCTAGGAGTGCGCTTCGTACAGGCGCCTCAACTACGAGTGCCCACCATGAGACATCGCAGCGAGACATCAGAGATTCACTCCTCTTATATAGGGAGTTACATATGGAGGACCTGCTTGCAAGCTCCATCGCTCACTTGATGGGGGGTATCTCTGCTTGTCCGACCCGCAATTCCCTAACCTTCACCTGTGGCTTGAGGCTACCCGCCTACCGTATGCTGGTTACAACCATATCCTCTCAAAGTAGATAGGACCCTCCCATGCCGGCAACTTCCGAATCAGAGCAGACTACTCAGCCAGGACGGCAAAGCAACTCTAAAGTTTCCAATACGTGGCTCAAAATCAGAGAAATATTGAACAATAAATGGGTTCTGTTGATTATATCGACTATTCTGATAATAATCATTTGGATTCCCTATTTTGCAACTGGACACGAGTGGAATAGCCCAAATGTTCATTTGCTTCCTATTTCCCTCATGTTGACCATTATTTTTGTAACCATATTATTCTTGTGGAAAAAAGTATGGTTTCTCAAAAATATTTCACAGTTTAACTCATGGATTTTTGGGGTAACAATTATTGGCGGCACAATTGCTTTCTTACTACCTCTAGCTATAGCAAATGATTTTGGTAAAGACGGTGAAGGAACTGCGCTACGTCAAATGCTTATTTACACCACTGGCGGCCTACTCGGTGTCATTACCCTTAGTGAAACGCGGCGCAAAAATGATTTGGAGAAATCTAAATTTACCGAGCAGCAGGATCAATTCAGAAAGCAACTGGAAGCGCAGAAAGCGAACCTCGAATCACAGCTGGATGCCCAGAAAAAGACCCTCAGTTCACAGCTGGATGCCCAGCACGACAACCTTGAACTTCAGCTTACTTCACAAGAGGAGAAGGACAAGAGAGACCACAGCCGCGAGGTTCATACTGAACGTCGTAGCCGCTATACCAAGGCTGTAGAACAGCTAGCTCATGAGAAAGCAGCTGTTCGCTTGGGTGGTATATACACCTTGGTGGGCCTTGTCGATGAGTGGTTAGATGACGACAATATCGATAGAGAAAATCAGCTCAAAGAAGGGCAGGTTATTATCAATAACCTCTGCTCCTACATTCGTTCGCCTTTCCCTACAGGTCAAAAGGTAGAAATTCTTGAATCTGGTATAGCTCCTGATGGCTACGAGGAAGAGAAATTCATCGCTGACCAAGCCGCACTGCACGAAGAGCAGGATATACGACGAACCATTTTTGTTGAAATGAGCAAACGTAGCAGCACCTTCACCAAAAATGAAAAGGGAGAAATGGTTCCTAGCCCGAGTACATGGAGCGACTTCGAATTCGATTTCAGCCGAGCACCAATTTTCTATCCCCTCAATGACCTCACAATTGAGAAAGGCAATTTCTCTTCCGCAAAGTTCCACGCTAAGGCTGAATTCTCCCGTGTAACTTTCACCTGCAATGCAGACTTTAGCAGGACGAATTTCACCCATGACGCTGACTTCATCGATGCGACATTCATTGATAATGCAGATTTCAGCGGGGCGATTTTCACTGGGGAAGCAAAATTTATCGGAGCTACACCCTTCATCAATGCTAAGGATTTCAGCCGTGTGACCTTCACCGGTAATGCAGATTTCAGTAATACAGAATTCCTTAGTGCAGCAAATTTTATGGGTGCAAATTTCGTTCATGAGGCTAACTTCAACAATGCGAAATTCACAGGTGATGTTAGCTTCCGCGACGTAATCTTCACCGGTGAGGCCAAATTTGGAGGGGTAACCTTCACAAGCAACGCAAATTTTGTCGAGACTACTTTCAAAAGCGGTGTCGGATTCTACAAAGCGACCTTCACGAACTTTGAGCCAATTTTCATTGTCTCGTGTTTGTATGCCCGATTCTCCGCAGCGATGAATCCGCGGGATTACAATTTCTCAGTCATGACGAAAAGTCAACCTGTCAATCTTGGAACCACTACTCTTCTCGGTAAGACGTTCGAGATTCCCCTTGGAACGATACTTTTCGATCCTGATTCAAACGATATAAGTGAGCCCGCAAAGCCGATTGAAAATTCAGATGCTGAGGAAGAAAAACCCGCTGAATAAGGATCCCTTCTAAAGAAGCCCCGTCTGCACCTCTCGTGCAGGCTGGGCTTCTTCTTTAACCAGCGCGAGCGCACAAGGGTGGGGTCCTCCCCTATGCTGGTTATAAGCCAGCACCGGAGCAGGAAGGGCACACCACCATGAACCTCAACAAACTCTTCACCGCGCTACGGCACCGCAAAAACGCACCGGCGCACAACCTGCAGGCTGAGCGGCACGAACGATACACGCACGCCCTCGAACAATTCCTCGACGGGCAGCCCGCCGTACGCCTCGGCGGGGCATACACGCTCGTGAACCTCGCAGACGAGTGGCTCACCGACACCTCCCTCCCCGAGCAGGTATGCCGCGAAGAAACCCAAGCCATCGTCGATGCGCTGACCGGGTGCATCCGCACGCCCTACCCCCTCGCGCAGAAACGGCAGGTCCTAGAATCAGACGAGGCCACCGAAGGGTACGAAGGCAACTTCGCGCGCGATCAGGAGGCACTACGCGAAGAGCAACTAGTGCGCCGCACCGTCTTCATGGAGTTCAGCCGCCGCCTCGCCGCAGTTTCCGAAAGCAGCAAGGCAGGCCATAAGAAGAGCCAGCACGCGATACCGCCAATATCGCCCATGTGGGCTGACCTGCGCTTCGACTTTGGCGGCGCACCCATCTTCTACCCGCTACGGCAGCTGCACTTTCAGAACGCCGATTTCGACTCCGCAACCTTCTACGGCCCGGCAGATTTCTTCGGCGCCACCTTCCACGGTGACACCAGCTTTTCCGCGGCGCAGTTCACGGCTGACGCATCCTTCAACAGCGCGAACTTCAACGACTGGGTGGGCTTCAGCGCCGCACACTTCGCGGGCGCAGCAGAGTTCAGCGGGGCACGCTTTGCGGACGCGGCAAGCTTCGCAACCGTAACCTTCACCGGCGAGGCCGACTTCTCAGACGCGGTCTTTTCAGCTGCGGCTGACTTCGCGGTAGCCTCCTTCGAATCCGACGCCGACTTCTCACGCTTGAACACCGCGAGCATAGCCAGCTTCACGGCGATCGCCTTCGGCGGAAAGGCAATATTCACCGCCTCCACGTTCCACGATGAGGCGCACTTCGCCGCGTCGGTCTTCAACCGTCCGGCGGTGTTCTCCAAGTCGCTTTTCGGCGGGACCGCGCGCTTTGCCGGTATAGCCACCAAGCAGTCCGCAATGTTCCGCGGCACGAGCTTTGCGGGCGCGGCGGACTTTAGCGGGGCGTCCTTCACGCAGTACGAGGATTTTGGTGGGGCGCGGTTCGACGGCGACGCCACGTTCAGCCGGGCGTCTTTTATTGCGCTTCCGAGAACGTCATATGAAGATATGGACTTCCCGCAGCGAGCGAACTTCGATAAGGTCACCTTCGCGCAGGATGCCGACTTTAGCAAGGCGACGTTCACAGCGTTTGTCGGCTTCCGTAGGGTGACGTTCGCGCGGGCGGTGAGCTTCAACGGGGCGAGCTTTGAGGGAGCCTACTTCCCGGGTGCGACGTTCGGTCAGCGGGCAGATTTCAGGCAGACTAGCTTCATGTATGTTAAACCGTCCTTTGAGGATTTGGAAGAGCGACTGCAGACGGCCCGGTTCTCGGCGCATGCGAATCCTCAGGATTACCTGTTCGAGGCACGCCCGGAGAGCAGGCACGGCTTCAGCTGCGGCGAGGCGGAGCTTCTTAATAGAACGTTCATTCTCCCTGTCGGTGCGGTGCTGTACGACCCGGACTCCTGGGACGAAGAGAAGCAGGAGTACACCCGCGTCAGTGAGCCTGCACAGTAATATCCAAAGACCCCGCCGCATTGAATGTGTGGTGGGGCCTTTGTACATGTAGTGGACACCACCGAGCAGCCGCGTCAATAAAAACGGCGTGAAAAACCCCGCTGAGTCTGTAGGCTCTAGCGGGGTTTTTCGAATCTTATCTACCCGGATTCGTTTATCGCTTTCCAGTGGCATTACACCATGTCTGAGATAAATAAAACATAAATTGGGTAGGAAAAATCCGCGGAATGTGTGTCATCTGCTAAAATCAGCAGTGACAACGCAATTCCGCGTTGTCTCCAATTTATAAACTAAATAGAGAGGAGGGGAACTCCTATGGCCAAGAAATTTTGGCTGATTATCGAACGGGGCAGCTATGTGGCTACCTTGTTCGTCGGTCTCGTAGAGATTTCTGAGTTTGTGATTTCACATCTCTACTAGAGATTCCTGTGTGGGGCTACTGGCAATGCGGCAACATTGCTGGTGGCTCCACTTTTATTTTATGGTCATTATGTATAAGGACATGCCGTGTACATATGACCGTATATCTAATAATGTAGCGCATTTCTTAAGACATAACAACATGGCAACACTAATTATGTAGCCACTACACCCATCGCAAGAAACAATATCGGCTATCTTGAGCGATTCCAATCTTCATCGATTGCTGCAGATGCAGAGAAACCCCACCTGCATCTCTGAAGCAGGCTGTTTCCTTGTTGGTGACCGAGCGCGACTCACGGCAAGCAGCTTTACCCTATGCTGGAAGGCGAACGTTCCTATCAGAGAGGACAGGAGAACCAGATACATGTTCTTAGGACCAACGGAAGCCTGGCAGCTACTCAGCCTATGCACCGCATTGACCGTCGCTTTCTTACTCGCTGTACATTTCACCAAGCTAAAGGCGAAGGTACCCCTGTTCTACAGTTGGATTGGGGCAATCGCTATCTTTGGCGGAGCAGTAGCTTTCCTCCTACCCCTCGCACTCAACTCTGGTTTCGGTAAGGACGATGACGGTCGGGTTCTCAGGCAGCTCATCCTCTACACCACCGGTGGCGTTCTAGGTGTTATCACCCTTGGTGAGAGTCACCGTAAGAACAATCAAGAAAAAGAGAAAAACGAGAACGACCATACCCGTCAGGTGTATGCAGAGCGCCGTAGCCGCTATACCAAAGCTGTCGAGCATCTAGCCGACGAGAAAGCAGCCGTCCGCCTGGGCGGCATCTATACCCTTGTCGGTCTAGTCGATGAATGGCTTACTGATGATTCCCTCAAACCATACGAACAGCGAAAAGAGGGACAGGTTATTATCAATAACCTTTGTGCCTACATTCGTTCCCCCTTCCCTCTGGCAGGGAACCGTGAAGTTTTAGAAAAAGACCACACCCCAGATGACTACGACGGTGACTTCACTGCTGACCGGGTGCAGCTTCGTGAAGAGCAGGATGTACGCCGCACCATTTTTGAGGAAATAAGCAAGCGTAGCAGCGATGTCAGCGTTGACAAGAGCAAGAAGGTAACTGTTACCCCTGGTATATGGAGCACCTTTGAGTTCGACTTCAGTCGGGCACCCATTTTCTACCCCCTGAACAACTTCACCATTGAACAAGGCAATTTTGTATCCACCCGATTCTACGGTGAAGCAGATTTCCGAGACACAAAGTTCACCGGAGCTACCAACTTCCGGGATGCGACGTTCGCCGGAAACTCCTCATTCAAGGATGCATCATTTAATGGGGATATAAATTTTAATCGCACGACCTTCAGTCAGGACACAGAATTCAGTAATGCCACCTTTACCGAAAATCCAAACTTTAGAAATTCAACTTTTATTCAGGAAACAAAATTTATTGAGTCAAATTTTAATAAAGGGGCAGACTTTTACCAAGCTACATTTAAAAAGAATATAATTTTTCATCGAGCAAAATTCTACGGGGAAGACACCAAGCAACACGCAAACTTTTATCTAGCAATATTTGATAATGAATGTTACGCAGATTTTTATGACGCCTTCTTTAAGCAACAGGCTGATTTCCGAGGTGCCCAATTTAAACAGGGAGCTAACTTTAAAGATGCAAAGTTTAGGCAGGGCGCAGAGTTCATTAAAGCGATTTTCAGCGAAGAAGATTCAGACTTCAGTAACGCAATCTTTGGAGGGGATGTAGATTTTACCGAGGCAACCTTCAATCAGAATGTAAGTTTTGAATCTGCAAAGTTCTTCAAGAACGTAAATTTCTGGCAGGCATTCTTCAAAAATTACCAACCTACTTTCGCTCAAGGAAATTTTAAATCCTATTTCTCTTTCCATATAGATTGGCAAGATTATGAATTCATTGTTTGCGCATCTAGTCAGTCCATTCCTCTGGGAAGTGCCCAACTAAATAACGTCACCCACCGTATTCCCATGGGAACAGTGCTCTTCGATCCAGACTCTTGGGACGAACACTTCAAGAAATACACACAGATAAGTAAGCCTGCACGGTAGTTTCTAAAGGGTAACTTCCAAAGGCCCCGCCGGCTCCTCGTCGGCGAGGCCTTCGTTTATATCCGCAATAGGCACCTTCAGGCAGCTTGTGCACTATGATGAATAGTAACCATTCCTATCAGAGAAGACAGGAGAACTCTCACATGTCAGTACAAGATACTTCATCGACTTCCGAGGCTAAGACGCCCCCACCGTCCACTGAAGACCCCTGGTATATTCGCAGTTTTACCAGAACTCTTATCGGTCTTGGAATCGGAGGAGGTGCCGCCGCGATATTTGTCCCGCTTATACTTTGGGCCCTATTTAATATGAATCCAAGCAACGTTGACCATTTTCGATTGCATCTCCTCTACGTATCTGGTGGAATCATTGCGATTCTGACTCTTCTGCAGACTAGTTGGAAAAATCAAGTTGACCGGCGCAAGATCGATGCTGATATTACAAAAAATAAGCAGGATGCTGCGAAGAATGAACGCGATCACATCCGCCAAGTCCACGCTGAACGCCGTAGCCGCTATGCAAAGGCCGTCGAGCAGCTTGCAGACAAGGAAGCTACAATCCGCTTAGGAGGCATCTACACACTTACGGGCCTTGTGGACGAGTGGCTCGCTGATGAGACAGCCAGCACAGAAGAGCGCTATAAGGAAGGTCAGGTTATCATCAATAATCTCTGTGCATATATTCGTTCTCCTTTCCTTTTAGCGGATAAAAAAAACCTTTTCCGATCCGAATACGCAGAGGGTCCAGAACCGGATGAGTACGAAGGTGATTTCAAATCCGACTATGCAAAACTTCGAGAAGAGCAAGACGTACGCCAAAGTATTTTAGAGGAAATTAGCTCTCGACTTGGTGGATATTCTTATGCTAATGGAGAAAAAACACCATATGCAGGTTCCTGGTCAGATTTCGGATATGATTTCTCGCGCGCAACTTTCTTCTACCCCGTCTACTTAAATCATAGCGTCATCAACTCAATTATTGCATTCAATAATGCCAATTTTAAAGATTTTGTCACATTCGATAGCACAGTATTCGCAGGACCCACATCATTCAGAAAATCAGTTTTTAACGATATGACAGACTTTGAAGGGGCAATATTTACGAAAACCACAAAATTCAATCAATCAATTTTTAAAAATATAACAAATTTTAATAAATCTAAATTTTTTGATTCGACCGAATTTGGAGGTGCAGTATTTTTGAAAATTGCCGACTTTAACACTGTTGAATTCAAAAAATCTATTGAATTTACAGGGTCAATTTTCTGTGATCAAACTAACTTCAATAGCACCATCATCAGGGGCTTTGCGGATTTTGAGTCAACAGCGTTCGGAAAACCTGCAGAGTTCAGGGCGATGTACTTTGAAAATAACGCAAACTTCAGCTCCGTCTCCTTTAGAGATTCTGTGGATTTCAGCGGTACTATATTTGCAGGTTCCTCGAAATTTGCAGGAATTATCTGCGAAGAATCCGTAAACTTTAATTCAACGATATTTGTTAATGAAGCGCCACAGTTTACGGTTGATTCTGATGACACAAATAAAGCTGTTGCGCATTTTTCTCACGCAAATAATCCAGAAAGTTACTCTTTTAATGTATTGCCTAATAGCAATATTTTAATTGAAACTGAAAAAGTCACCGCACCTGATGGTAGAGTATTTATCCTCCCTAAGGGATGTTTACTTTTTGACCCTGAAACCCAGCTTGTGTCGGCTTTTGCAGAGGACAAAGCAGAATAGCGACACCCCCTAAAAGGCCCCGCCGACCCGCGTCGGCGGGGCCTTCGCGTAACCTCGCGCGCCCGCAGCAAGTACGCCTCAGCGAGCGCCTCCGCCCGTCACAGCGCCGCCTACAAAGCCGCCTCGAGCACCCACCGTGCCCAACCACCCATCACCCCACCGATACACTAGAACCATGTACCGAATCATGACTGTCTGCACCGGCAACATCTGCCGCTCCCCCGTCGGCGAATACCTCATCCGCCAGCACGCCCAAGAAGCCGGCGTGCCCGTCACCGTCACCTCCAGCGGCATCAGCAACGAAGAAGAAGGCAACCACATCGACCCGCGCGCCGCCGCGCAGCTCACCGCCCGCGGTATCGACCCGTCCGCGCACCGCGCCAGCGTCTTCACCGTCGAGGACTTCGACCGCAACGACCTCATCCTCGCCATGGACGCACCCCACTACCTGCGCCTCAAAGCCCTCGCCCGCAACGAGGACGACAAAGCCAAGATCCGCATGATGCGCAGCTTCGACCCGAAGGTCACCACCACCCACCTGGACCAGCTCGGCATCTACGACCCCTGGTACGGTAGCGAACGCGACTTCGTGTACACCACCGGCCTCATTGACGCCGCCGCACGCGGCCTCATCAACCACCTCAAGCAGGAAGGCGACGCGCAGTGAGTCAGCGTATTCCCCTGAACCAGAACCGCCGCGTCACCGGCACCACCGAAATCCTGGAACTCTGCAAAGACATGCTGCGCCTGGAGCACGGCATCGGCAACGACTTCGACATGGACACCGCCGAATTCACCGAATTCCGTGCCCAGTTCCTCGCGGACTTCGCGCAGATCCCGCTGATCATCGGCATTGACGGCCGCAGCGGCACCGGCAAAACCAGCCTCGCCGCGCAGCTTGAGCAGGAGCTCACCGCCGCCGGGCACAGCGTGCACGTGCTACACCTGGACGACTTCTACCCCGGCTGGGACGGCCTCTTCGATGGCGTGGAGGCGTGGGATGCGCTATCCGTGCAGCTGACCGAAGGTATTGCCGGGACCTACACCCCGTGGGATTGGGAGGCGGGCGCCCCCGGTGAGGTGCGTACCGTCGACCCGGCGGCTACGCAGGTCATCATCTGTGAGGGTGTCGGCGCGATTGCGGGCGCCTGCGAGGTGCGTATCCTCGCCACCGCCCCGGACGAGGTGCGTTACGAACGCGCCCTGACTCGTGACGGTGACACGTTCCGCCCGCACTGGGAACGCTGGGCGGCGCAGGAGGAGGCGCTGCTCGCCGAAATCCCGGAGGACTACGCGACCGTGGACTTCATCTACGACAGCGCGGCGCAGTAGCAGCCGTCTACAAGACAGTAGGGCCCAATGCTTCGTGTATCTCGAAGCATTGGGCCCTACGGCTATTCAGAGGCAGTTTTACTGAGGCGCTGTTTTACTCGGGCATCGGAGCCGGGCTAGCGGATTCCATGCGGTCTTTATCCCAGTAGGTTGAGGTATTGCTCGGCGCGTGAGTGGAGGCAGTGCCGTCTTTGCCGTTACCCGGGTTGTTGTTAGAAAGCACAGCAAGGATTACGAGCAAGACACAAGCTATGAGCAGCAGGATGCATAGCAAATATTTGTAATAGTGATTGCGCATCTGAGGTGTCTCTCCGGTCGTATCGCGTGGTATGACCAACGTAAGTTATGCCGTTGGGCCGAGCAATGCTTCTCAAGAATATTTCTCAAATATTTCTACATGGGCTGGAGGCTGAGCGGCAGGCTAAAACAAACCGCTCAAGGGGCGGTGTTATCTCTCCAACGGAGCGTGGATAACACCGCCCTTTTGCTCCAGTATGCGTAGGGTGTAGCCACGTTTTCCGGAAGCGCCCTCATGGTGTCGCACAGACGCTCTCCGCAGCGAAGCAAGGAGAGGCGGAGCGTCTGTGCGACGGGTGCCCCTGCGTAGGCGCGGAGGAA
>NZ_KV830882.1:307468-323120 GCF_001836905.1 Rothia sp. HMSC062F03
ACGGGTGCCCCTGCGTAGGCGCGGAGGAAATATGTGGCGTACCCTCCCCTAACCCCTGTAGGAGCGTGGATAACACCGTCCCTTTGCTGTACCCGCGCAGGCAGGCGGCATCGCCCGTAGTGACATCAGGGTGCCCGAGCTCTGCGAGGGCGGGTGCCCTGTAGGAACGAGGGCGAGCGCCGCCTTCCAAGCCAACCAGCAAGCCAACCAAGCACAAAGGAACCACGCGGAGCCATCCCAACCCAGCTCAAAAAAATATCAAACATTTAACTTACGAAGCCGCGCCCGATTCTGCTAGGGTGAACAAGTTGTGCTTCTAGCCTGCGCAAGCTCATCCCCGGATCCGGTACCGCCGCATCCATGTTTTGGAGCCGCAGGCGCCGTTGCACGCGCATCACACAGAAAGAAAAAACTAAGACATATGTCTTCGAAGTCGACTAAGACCTCATTCGGGCTATCGCCCATTTTTATCGTAGTTCTGGCGCTGCTGACCGCGATTGCGCCGCTTGCTACGGACATGTACCTTGCCGCACTGCCCGCTGTCGCGGAGGACCTGAACACCACCAGCACGAACGCATCCCTGACGTTGAGTGCGTTCATGGTGGGTATGGCGCTCGGCCAGCTGGTCGTGGGTCCCCTCTCTGATAAGACGGGCCGCCGCAAGCCGCTGCTGATTGGTGCGGTTATCTGCTTTATTGCGACGGTGGCGTGTGGTTTCGCTCCGAACATTGAGCTGCTGATTTTTGCGCGTTTCATGATGGGCTTCACCGGTTCGATCGGTGCGGTGCTGGCGCGTTCTATCGTGGCTGATACGACTGAGGGTCTGGCGACCGCTAAGCTCATGGGCGTCATGATGATGATTAACGGCTTCGCGCCGGTGCTTGCGCCGCTGTTTGGTGGCTGGGTGCTGTCGTGGGGTAGCTGGCGCGATATTTTCCATGTGCTCGGCGTGGTGACCGCGGTCATGATGCTCGGCGTGATCTTTGTGATTAAGGAGACCCTGCCGGTGGAGGAACGCTACCAGGGCACCGCCCTGAGCGTGTACTCGGAGTTGCCGAAGGTCTTCAAGATTCGCCGCTACCTGGGTTTCATGCTGACCATGTGCTTCGCGTTTGGTGCGCTGTTCTCGTACATTTCTGGTTCGACGTTTGTGCTGCAGAAGATTCTGGGCCTGTCCGAAACCCAGTTCACGATTGTGTTCGGTGTGAACTCGCTGGGCATTGTGCTGTTCAGCGCGATTGCAACCAAGCTGGTTGGACGCGTGGCGCAGCGCCGCATCGTGAACACCGGTGTGGTGAGCCTGCTCGTGGTGTCCGTGCTGCTGACCGTCAGCTTCCTGATGGGTATTTCGCTGGTGCCGACGCTGATTCTGCTGTTCCTGCTGACCAGCTCCTGCGGCCTGATTTTCGGTAACGCTTCCGCACTGGCGCTGAACGAGGCGCGCCACATGGCGGGTAGTGCTTCGGCGGTAATGGGCACGGTTCAGGCTCTGCTGGGTGCTCTCGCGGCGCCGCTGGTGTCGATTGCGGGTGAGCACGAGTACCTGCCGATGGGCTTCTCCATTCTGGGTTTCGCAATCCTGACGGCGCTGGTCCTGTGGCTGACCCCGCGTAAGGATTCGGACTACTCGGCGGACGGCAAGAGCCACGGCGCCGGTGAAGGCCCCGGTGCCACGGCGGCGGGTCACTAACCGCTCACAAGTACGTATCTGTGCATACGCCCGGAAGGGGCGGTGTTATCCGTAAGCGACATCAGGGTGTCCGAAGCGAAGCGAGGACGGGTGCCCCTGTAGGAGCGTGGATAACACCGTCCCTTTGCTGTACCCGCGTAGGCGCGGAGGAAATATGCGGCAGTCCCTTTTTGTACGCGTTTAGCTCTGCTGCGCCAGGTAGTTCAGCAGGGTCGCAGTCAGCTCCGGGTCGTGCGCTAGCGCCGTGCCGTTCAGGTGGGTCACCGGCGCAATCAGACGCACCGACGACGCCAACCACACGCCGTCCGACTCAAACAAATCCTGCGGGTAGAGCGGGCCGAAGCCCAGCTCCCAACCGGCCTGGCGTGCCGCCTCGAACACCGCGCCCTGCGTGGTGCCGGGAAGGATGCCGTGGCTCGGCTCGGGCGTGTACAGCACCTTCTTGCCGTCCTCAATCTTGGCGACCAGCACCGAGGAGGTGGCGCCCTCGAGCACGCGACGCTCGTCGGTGATGAAGATTGCGTCATCCGCGCCGCGCTCCTGCACGTACCGCAGAACCGCCATGTTCACGGCATAGGAGAGGGTCTTCGCGCCCGCCAGAAGCCACGGGTAGGCGCTGTTGTCCATCGGCTCGTGACCGCGCGGCAGCAGCATCGCCTTCACGCCCTCGGTGCGGCGCTTCACGATGGATGCGGGCACCGGCGAGGCAATCAGCAGCGTGTACGGGCCCGGCTGCATGGAAGTGACCGCCTGGGTGGGGCCGCGCGAAATAATAATCTTCACGATGTGCTCTTCGCCCAGCGCAGTCTCGGCACCGGCGGTCGCCTCACGCATGAGGCGCTCCACCGCCGAACGCAGAATCTCGGGTTCCGGGTCGGGCAAATCCAGCATGCGCGCCGACGACTCGAGGCGGGACAGGTGCATGCCGAGCTTACGCACGCGACGGTTGACGGACAGCATGGTCTCAAAGACGCCGTCGCCGCGGGTGAAGCCCTGATCATCAACGCTGATGAGGGGCACGGAGGGATCCACGAAGACACCCTGCGGGTTCTGCTCGTTCAGAAGAATTACGGTACTAGACATAGTTTTATTGTACGTTCGCAGCCGAACCGTAGGCAGGAGGCGCCGTACCTTCCTGAAGCGACATCAGGGTGCCCGAGCTCTGCGAGGGCGGGTGCCCCTGTAGGAGCGAAGGAAGAGTGCGAGCGCCTCCGTACCCATATCCCAAACAGAGCTAGGCGCGGAGGAAATATGCGGCACCCGCGACGTATCCCAGCGCGGGAGGACGGTATCGCCCGTAGTGACATCAGGGTGTCCGAAGCGAAGCGAGGACGGGTTCCCTGTAGGAACGAGGGCGAATACCGTCTCCCGAGCGGAGCCACGAAAGCGGAACCAGAAGCGGAACGGTCTAGCCCCAGAGGAACTGAATCGTACCCGCCGCAATAGATGCACCGTAAGCAACCGCAATGATGACGGCGGCGGCAATACTCACGTGCACGTCACGGCGCGAATAGGACGGCACACGAGCCCAGGTGCGTTCGCCCGCGCCGAAGCCGCGCGCCTCCATGGTGATGGCCAGGCGGGAGCCACGGCGGATGGCCTGCACGAGCAGGGCGAAGCTTTGTCCGCCGAAGGTTTGGGCTCGTCCGGCGAGGGATTGGCCTGCGCCGAGTCCGCGGGCGCGTCGTGCCTGGCCGAGGGCGTTCCACTCGGCGAAGAGGATGCCGACCAGGCGTAGCGCGGCGATGGTGGCGAGCACGAATCGTGCCGGCAGTTTGAAGGTCTGTGCGAGGGAGTCGCCGAGGTCGGTCGGGTCGGTGGTGAGCACGAACGCGAGGGTGGGCAGGACCATGGCGAGGGAACGGATCATCATGGCTGCGCCGACGGCTGCGGAGTCGGTGGTGATGGTGTTGAAGCCGAGGTTGAGGATCACGTCGCCGGTTTTGGCGCTGAGCATGGCGACGGACCAGCCGGTGGTGATGACGGCGATGAGGATGGGCCAGAATCGGGCGAGGACGTTGACGGGCCGGAACCCGACGAGGATGAACCCGAGTAGTTCGAGGGCGAAGAGGATTCCGGAGGTCAGCGGGTCGCGCACGATGAGCGCGGCGATGATGAGGGCGAAGGAGACGATGAGCTTGACGCCGGCGTTGAGGTTGCTGAAGTAGCTGGTTCGGTCGATGGTGCCGAAGAAGTCGGTGTTCATTCGTTCTCCTTTCCGGAGGTTGCCTGGAGTCCGGAGGGTTCGGAGGCTTCGAGCGCTTCGAGGGTGATGGATTTGCCGCCGAGTGCGGCGGTGTAGTCTTCGTCGTGGGTGATGGAGATGACGGCGGTCCCGTCGGCAAGGAGTTCGCGAATGAGGTCGACGAGTTCGGCCCAGGTGCGGGCGTCCTGCCCGAAGGTGGGCTCATCGAGAATGAGTATTCTCGGTGCGGTGGCGAGCGCGGAGGCGACCGAGAGTCGTCGTTTTTCGCCGCCGGAGAGGGTGAAGGGGTTGGCGTCGAGCAGGTGGTTGAGGCGCAGGCGGGCCGCCAGGTCGTCGGTGCGAGCGGCGAGCTCATCTTCGTCGAGGGGAACGCGGTTGAGCGCGGCGAGTCGGCGGGGGCCGAGCTCGAGTTCTTCGCGTACGGTTCCGCGGATGAACTGGTATTCGGGTTCTTGGAAGACGTAGCCGATGCGGCTGAGCATTTGGGCGGGGGTCCAGGTGGGCACGTCCCAGTGGGCGCGCTGGCTATTCTGGCCGCTGTCCCGGCCGGCGCCGTGGTCGCGGAGCGTGTCGGTGGCGGCGAGGGTGCCGTCGGGGGCGGTGAGCAGACCCGCGAGGGTGAGCGCGAGGGTTGATTTGCCGGCGCCGTTGGGGCCGAGCACGCTGAGGTGTTCGCCGGCGCGCAGGGTGAGGTTGATGCCGCCGCGCAGCACGGGCAGGTCGACGGGTACGGGCGCGGGGGTGTCGCCGAGGCGTTTGATGGTGCGTCGGCGGGCGCGTCGCTGCTTGGGGGTGGGTTGCGCGCGGGTAATGCTGAGGTTTTCGGCGCGCAGTAGCGCTTCGCCGTGTTCGCTATCGCTGTCGTTCTGCGGTGCACGCGGCACGTAGTCGGGCACCCACACGCCGGCGTCGATGAGATCCCGACGGGCTTCGGCGAGCACGGTTCCGGGCGCGCCGTCGTGGGTGATGGTTCCGCCCGCGCCGAGCACGATAATGCGGTCCATGTGCGGCGCCCAAATGCTCACGCGGTGTTCTACGACGAGCAGGGTCGCGCCGGTGGCTTGCGCAGCGGTGAGGATGCTGTCGCGTACTTCCTGCACGCCGGAGGGATCGAGGTTGGCGGTGGGTTCGTCGAGGATCATGGCGCCGGGGTGCATCGAGAGGATGCCCGCCAGGCCGAGGCGCTGTTTCTGCCCGCCGGACAGTGCGCTGCTGGGGTGGTCGAGGGGCAGGTGGTTGAGCCCTACTGCGGTGAGGGCTTCGGTGACGCGGCCCCAGATTTCTTCGCGGGGTACGCGCAGGTTTTCGGGGCCGAAGGCGACGTCGTTGCCGACGGTTGCCATGACGATGGAGGATTCGGGGTCCTGCTGCATCATGCCTGCGGTGCCGCGTGCTTCGGCGGGTGCTTGCCCGTTGATGGTGATGGTGCCGCCGGCGGATTCCCCGTCGTCATCGTGGAGCACACCGGCGATGGCGTGCAGGAGCGTCGATTTGCCGGCGCCGGAGGTGCCCAGTAGCAGGACTTTTTCACCGGGGTTGATGGTGAGGTTGAGTCCGTTGATGACCGGTTCTGGGCGGCCGGGGTGGTGCCAGCTGAAGTTGTTGAGCTCGATGCGCGCCCCGCGCGGTGTTGCTTCCATGATGGTTCCTTAGCCTTTTGTGTGGCTGCTGTAGTGTGCCGAGTGGTGAGTGACTAGTTGGTGGTTAGCGGCTGGTCTTGCCGGATGCCAGCGAGGAGAGCACACCGGTCTTGGCGAGGTTCTGCACGAGAATCCATGCGAGGAAGCCCGCGATGACTGCGCCGGAGATGACGGAGCATGCTACGTAGATGATTGCCTTGACCGGTTCCATGTCGGGGTAGTAGATGAAGATTTCGTTACCGCCCATGAACAGACCGCAGAGTGCGCCGGCGAAGACCGCTACGAATGCGTCCCAGCGACGGTAGCGGAAGATTGCGAAGGCGATTTCAGCGCCGACGCCCTGGAAGAAGCCTGCGATCAGGATTTCGCCGCTCCACGCGCCGCCGGTGAAGAGTACGGAGATGAATGCTGCGACGATTTCGCAGAAGAGTGCTGCACCGGGCTTGCGGATGAGCAGGCCGCCGAGGGTGCCGCCGAGCAGCCACGCGCCGCCGATGATGGGGCGGAATTCGGGTGCTGCTACGAGTGCGGTTTTGGTGGCGGGGCTAACTGCGATGTCCCAGATCCAGAAGATGACGGCGCAGGCTACTGCGATAACTGCGGCGATGACGATTTCGTTGACTCGCCAGCGCAGGTTCGGCTTCTTCGGTGCGTCCTGCGTTGTGGAGGTAAGGTTCTGTGACATTGGTGGTCCTTCCTTCGTTGGAAGGGGAATGTTCTCGCCCTCTGATTGGACGAGGGCATTGAGAAGAAATTCGACTCCCTACGCCGGTACTAACCGGATCAGGTTCGAGGGTCTGCTTAGCACTCTCAGCGCCGCGGTGGCGCTCCCCTGTCGTTTGGGGTTCCTTGTCCGTACCGTTGTGGTGCGGGTGGGAACCCAGGTTCGATTGTAGGCGTGTCTGGCTGTTCGCGCCAATTTGCGGCTTTTTGTTTTCTTCTTCTGCCCGCATTACAGAATTGCACGGTGTACAATTTTGGGACGGAGCGGCTCCAAGGCGGCACGAACGCCTTAAACCCTATACGCTAGGGAGTGGCGCTCTTTTCTCACCCAACCCCGAAGGGGTTCGGGGGTGAGGCGCCGCATCATTAACACCAAAGGAGATACATATGAATCCCGTCGCAAAGCTTGCTCTCGCGGGCCTGAACATGGGCGCTGC
Organism: Rothia sp. HMSC062F03; assembly: GCF_001836905.1. Taxonomy (NCBI): domain Bacteria; kingdom Bacillati; phylum Actinomycetota; class Actinomycetes; order Micrococcales; family Micrococcaceae; genus Rothia; species Rothia sp. HMSC062F03. The sequence goes on from NZ_KV830882.1 coordinate 314,165, forward strand.
TGCCCTGGTTGGTAAGGGCCTGGGCGCAGCCTGGACCAAGGCTACCGGTAACCAGCCTCCCGCCATTTCCCACGACTCCGAAGATACTCTGCGTCAGGTCATCCTCTGGACCGTCCTGACCTCCGTCGTGGGCGCCGTTGTCAGCTTCGGTATCGCCCGCGCGCAGCGTCGTTTCTTCAAGTAAAGACCATCCCTGAATGCTTCGTTCAGCGATGCGGGGCGGTGCGTACCTTCGCGGTGCGTACCGCCCGCGCTTTTCTAACGCGTACCAGCCTCCCGCAGTACCGGCCGATGCGACGCCGCTCGGCCATTTGAAAGCCCCTTCATGATGATTCGTTCCTCCCGCCAGCAGAAGCCTGCCCGTCCCGCCGTGGACCACGCTACGAGTCGCCGTTCGGTGACCGCGTGGGTCCTGTGGGATGTCGGTTCGTCGAGTTTCGACTCGATTATGATGACCTTCATCTTCACGGTCTACCTGACCAGCGGTTACTTCGGCACGCCCGAGCAGACCTCTTCGGCACTGTCGCTGGGTCTGACGGTTGCGGGTTTCCTCATCGCGTTTCTCGCCCCGGTCACGGGCCAACGCAACGACAGGTCGGGCCGCGGCATCTTCTGGCTGGGCGTGAACACGGTCCTGCTCGTGGCGTTTATGGCGGCCTGCTTCTTCGTCGCCCCCGACCCAGGCTACCTGTGGCTGGGTGTTTTCCTGGTGTCTGCCGCGAGTGTGTTTAGCGAGTTCGCGTACGTGAACTACAACGCGGTGCTGCCGCGCGTGTCGAACCCGAATAATATCGGTAAGATTTCGGGCACCGGCTGGGCCGCCGGTTACATTGGCGGCATCCTCGCTCTGGCCGTGGTGCTGTGGGGCTTCGTGCTGTCCCCCTCGTCCCTGGGCTTGAGCGAGGAGGGGGCTCTCAACATCCGCGCGGTGACCCTGTTCGCCGCGGCCTGGTGCCTCGTCTTCTGCGTGCCGCTGCTGATTCGGATGCGCACTCGCGAGCGCTTCCTGCCGGAGGTGCTGCCCACCCGCGAGCTGCGTTTCCTGGAGCTGGGCATGGAGCGTCTCTCCCCCGCCCGCCAGGGTAGCCTGCTCGCCTCTTACAAGGCGCTGTGGCGCACCATTAAGCGGCTGAAGATGACGTCCCCGCAGACCCTGTGGTTCCTGATTGCTTCGGCGGTGTTCCGTGATGGTCTGTCCGGTATTTTTACGTTCGGCGGTATTCTTGCGGCGGGCACGTTCGGTTTCAGCACTTCCGAGGTGATTCTGTTCGGTATTGCCGGTAGCGCTGTCGCGGCGGCTGGCGCGATCCTGGGCGGCTACCTGGATGACTACCTGGGCCCGAAGGCAATTATTGTTATCTCGCTGGTCGGCATTATCTTGGCGGCTACCCCGCTGATGTTCTTCCCCGAACCGGGCGTGTTCTGGGTATGCGCCCTGCTGCTGTGCCTGTTCGTGGGTCCGGCGCAGTCGGCCTCCCGCACGTTCCTGGCTCGCCTGGCCGAGCCCGGCACCGAGGGTGAGCTGTTCGGACTGTACTCGACGACCGGCCGCGCCACGAGCTTCCTGGCGCCGATGCTTTTCGGCCTGTTCGTGAGTATTCTGGGCGCCCAGATTTGGGGTGTTGTCGGCATCCTCGTGGTTGTGGTTGCGGGTCTGCTGATGCTGCTTCCGGTAGAGGCTCCCGGGCCCCTGCGGGTGCGGGCAAGCCGCCGCGAGAAGGTGAAGTCTTAGCCGCGGCGGGGCCCACGCGGTGCTCACACGTTGAATCCTGCGGGTCAATTCCCGCGGTCAGATTCCGCGCCCCTCACCGGGGTACGGCGAAGGGGCGGGCAGAGTTAATCTGCCCGCCCCTTCGCTATGCGCCATCGGCGCTAGGGTACGCTCATCGAGCTACTCGGTCACCACGTCGTCGTCTGCCTCGGCGGCCGTCTCGGTGGAGCCTTCCGAGGTCACCTCGCGGTTTTCCTCCGCCTCGTCCAGGACCTCTTCGCTGCCGGTTATCTGAGCCCAGGTCGCGTCGTCAATCAGCGGATCGTCAATCACGCGGACCCACAGCATCGAACCAGCCGCCAGAGCGCTCAAATTCTCGTCATACGCCTCCGCAGGCAGACCCTCAAAAATCTCAGCCAGACGCGCAAACAGGTCATCATACGAAATGTCGCCCTCAGCCTGCAGCCAGCACTCAGCCGCGAACTCCGACAGCTCATTCAGCTCAGTGTCACACAGCAGCAAGAACGGGCCGTCCTCACCCACACGCACACCCGAAGTGCCCGGCATACGAGACACCGCAATCGTACCGTTCAAGAACACACCCGGCAGGTGATCCTCAACCGTGTACTTCTCCAGGCTCTCAACCTCATCAGCGCCCGGCAGCTCACCACCATTCAGCAGATCCTGAACCAGCGGCAGGGTGTCCTCAACCTCCGAGTACACCAGGCGCCACACGCCGCCGCAACGCTCTACCAGCTTGGCCAGCGACACGACGCCCTCGGGGTGCTTCGCCAGGCCCGAGCTCTGCTCGCTCAGGAACACCAGCGCCTCGTGCAGCGGCACGCGTTCCAGGCGCGGCTCCTTGGCCTGCTCGTCACGCGAAATCAGCACGATACGGGTCAGCTTGTAGCCGCGGTCCTCGGGGTCGACCACGTTCAGACCGGCCTCAACCGGGTTCTGCTGTTCCTTCGGTGCATTCGGGTCGACAATCACCGACAACGGCTTCGGGTAGGGGGTCACGAAACCTTCATCCGAGATGACGGCGGTCTCGTCCGTCAGGTACGCCAGCTTCGAGCCCAAGAAACGCGAGGCCGTGGTCTTGCCGCTACCCGAAACTCCCACCAGGGCCAGGGCGCGCTTCGACTCGGGGTCACCGATAACCGCCGAATGAAGCATCACGCCGCTACCCACCAGCTGCTCAATCATCGCAACGGTGATGCGGCTCGTCAGGTCCTGCAGGCCCTGCTCCACGCTATCCACGCGCAGCGTGCCAACCTTCATGAACGGGCCCATCAGGGGCTGGGCTATGTCCAGAATCGGGGTGTCAGATACGGGGTGCACCAGCAGCACCTGGTCGTGGTTCGAAACCGCCTCATACGCCTCGTCCGGGGTCTCAAAAAATTCGGGGTTCAGCGGCTCCCAGGCACGCTTAAAACCCTCGATAAAAGCCTCAGACTGGTCAATCAGGTAGACGGAAACCTCCGCGCCCGCCAGGCGCAGAACAACAGGAAGCAGATTCATAACAATCCTTCAAATGAGTGAGAGAATAGCCCCGCACGCGAGTGAACGCACGAGACGCCGGGCGTACGCCCATATGAGGAGGCGCGGGCGACCCAGCCATGCAGGCCACCCGCGCCCCAACCCCGAACGGGAATAGACTACGACTCCGTCGGAATCATCGTCTGATGAAAATTCAAATAACTACGCGAAGCAGTCGGGCCACGCTGACCCTGGTAACGGTTACCGTACGCGCCCGAACCGTACGGATGCTCGGTCGGGCTGCTCAGACGGAAGAAGCACAGCTGACCCACCTTCGAACCCGGCCACAGCATAATCGGCAGGGTGGCCATATTCGACAGTTCCAGCGTCACGTGGCCCGAAAAACCGGGGTCGATAAAACCGGCCGTCGAGTGGGTCAGCAGGCCCAGACGACCCAGCGAGGACTTGCCCTCCAGGCGGGCGGCCACGTCATCGGGCAGGGTCACCTTCTCATACGTCGAGCCCAGCACGAACTCACCCGGATGCAGGATGAACGGCTCGTCGGGAGCCACCTCCACCAGACGCGTCAGGTCCTCCTGCGGCTGCGCGGGGTCGATATGCGGGTACTTGTGGTTATCGAACAGACGGAAGAAACGATCAATCCTCACGTCCACACTTGCAGGCTGAATCATCGACTCATCGTACGGATCAAGAACGATGCGTCCATCAGCAATCTCTTGACGAATATCGCGATCTGAAATAAGCACGTTTAAAGGATACCTGGCAGAGCCCGCAGACCGCAGGCTCGAGCCCGGCACGACCCGGGTGGTGCGTCACATTGGGCGGGGTGAAACATTTCACGAACCGGCACGGTACACGCTAGACTGGAGGGGATGCGGCTGTAGCTCAATGGTAGAGCGCACGCTTCCCAAGCCTGATACGCGGGTTCGATTCCCGTCAGCCGCTCTTCCAGAACCTCTCACTAAATGGTGAGGGGTTTTTATTTTGGGTTGGAGGTGGCGGTTGGGCCAAGAGTTTAGGATGCCGCTTGGGTTGGACGGGTCGAGGCGGTATGTTCCTTGCTCCTGCAGGGAACCCGTCCTCGCTCCGCGTCGGACACCCTGATGTCGCGACGGAACATACCGCCTCTCCCCTACCTCTCTCCCCCTCCCTGTGGTGCGAGGTAGGGTGCGGCTGTGCGTTGGGGAACGAACCGCGGGACGCTCGGCTTGGGAAGAGTGTGCGCCGGAGGAGGGGAAGGGATACTCCGGTTAGGTACCGCTGACAGCTCGCCGGGAAACGAAGGTTGGCAACCCAGTATGGCGGTGGTTCTGTAGGGAGGTCGGGGCGCCTTCCCGAGGGCTCATCGAGACAGGGCTTGTTGTAGCCCCATACGAGCGCGCAGCACAGCTATACCTTCCTGAAGCGACATCAGGGTGCCCGAGCTCTGCGAGGGCGGGTGCCCCTGTAGGAGCGAAGGAAGTGTATAGCGGGCCAAGCACGCGCATCAAAGCAAGCCATCAACTCCGGCAAGCTCCTCTGCAGGAGCGAAGGAAGTGTATAGCGAGCCAAGCGCACACACCTCACAACGATTGAAGGATGTTCAACTCACCACACAGTTGTGCTAACCTAACCACAGAAATTCAATGAGAGATTTTCTCAAAAAACATCTACTCGACGACGAATCGTAGACCCGCATGACCCGCGAAACGCACCCCTACACCACCCCCGCACGCCCCCTCGACCTGAACCTCTACCTCGTCACAGGCGACAACCCCCTCGAAACCGTCCGGGCCGCCCAACACGCCACCTGCATCCAAGTCAGGTCCAAACCCATCAGCGCGCGCGAGCTCTACCAGCTCACCGAAGCTATCGCCGGCATCATCCAGCCGCACCAGACCCTCCTCGTCGACGACCGTGTAGACGTCGCCCTCGCGTTGCGTGCCCGCGGCGTGCGCGTTGACGGCGTGCACATCGGTCAAGACGACCTGCCCGTAGCCGACGCCCGCGCCCTCCTCGGCGCCGACGCGATCATCGGTCTGACCACCGGCACCCGCCAGCTCGTCGAAGAGTCCAACAAGATTGCGCACCTTATCGACTACATTGGCACCGGGCCGTTCCGCCCCAGCCCCACCAAGCAGTCCAACCGCCCGCCCCTCGGCATTGATGGGCTCCGCGAACTTGCCGAGCTGTCCGCCGTGCCCACCGTAGCTATCGGCGACATCACCCCCGAAGACTGCCCCGCCATCCGCACCACCGGAGTTGCCGGAATCGCCATGGTCCGCGCCTTCGTCGACAACCCCGCGTTGCAGGCATAGCCATGACCATCACGATTATTGGCGGCGGAATCATTGGCCTCACTACCGCGTTTGAGCTCACCGAACGCGGCGAGAACGTGCACCTCGTCGATGCCGAAACCAGCGACTACGGCACCGCCGACGACGGTACGGCGCTCTACCCCGCCGCCAGCCACTACGCCGGCGGTATGCTCGCGCCCATCGCAGAAGTGCAATTCCAGCAGGACGCGCTCTTCCCGCTCATGACCACCAGCGCCGACGCCTACCCCTCCCTCATGGGCAGGCTCAGCCGCGCCACCGACCTGCCCACCGGCTACGACACCACCGGCACGCTCATCATCGCAGCCGACCGTGCCGACGCCGAGCACCTGCAACGCACCCGCGTCTACTACCGGGACATGAACCGCCCCGCAGACCCCGTCACCCCCACGCAGGCACGCACCCTCGAACCGCTCCTGGCGCCGCGTATCGCCGGCGCCGTGAGCATCCCCAGTGACCATCAACTGCACCCGCGGCTCATGAGGCGCGCCCTCAAAGACGCCCTCACCCGCCGCGGCGTCACCTTCAGCGCCGAACGGGTCACCGACCCGGACACGGGCGACATTATCTGCACCGGACTAGGGGCAACACTGCACGGGGACTACCCGCTACGCCCCGTCTACGGGGACATTCTGCGTCTGCGCGCCCCGCGGCCCATCCTCAAGCACGTGGTGCGCGGCTACGTGAACTCCCGCCCCGTCTACCTCATTCCCCGCCCCGACGGGGAGCTGTGCATCGGCGCAACCAGCCGCGAAGACCACCGCACGCTGCCCGCCATTGACGGCGTACACCAGCTGCTACGTGACGCAATCCGGCTCGTGCCCGCCGTTGAAGAGTGCGAGCTTCTGGAGGCGAACGTCGGCGCCCGCCCCGGAACCCCGGACGACCTGCCCATCTTCGGGCACCGCACCCGTGCTGACGGCACCCGCCAGCTCGTGTCCACGGGCTATTTCCGCCACGGTATTCTGCTTGCCGCGCTCGCCGGCAAGGTTGGTGCGGAGGTCGCCTGCGGGGCTGAGATTCCGCCCATCATGCAGGCGTGCGACCCGGCACGATTCACCCACTAAACACAGTCCCTGCCGGGTGCACCCCGGCGCCCTCACGAAAGGATTTCGCGTGATCATCACCTACAACGGCGAGCCGCTAATCACGAATGCCCGCACCGTATTTGACCTTGTCCTGGACCAGTTTGGTACCGAAAATGGCGTGGCTGTGGCGCTCAACCGCAGTATCGTGCCGCGTTCCACGTGGCTGGATATGCCGCTGAACGAGGGAGATAGGGTTGATGCCCTCACCGCCGTTCAGGGCGGCTAATTCTCCAGCCTGAACCGGAGAGATACTCACCGGCAAAAAAGAACAGATATTCTCGGTTTTTGTTCCCTAAACCGGGCGCACCGTAGCGCCCCGCACCAACCAGCAAACCCCGTTATCTAGACGTTCCCACAGAGGAGAACTCATGAGCCTCACACCGCTCACCATCGGCGACCGCACCTTCACATCCCGCCTCATCATGGGCTCCGGAGGCGCAACCAGCATGGACCTGCTCGAGCAGGCGCTCATCGCATCCGGTACCGAAATGACGACCGTTGCCATGCGCCGTCACGCCGCAGGAACCCCCATTTTTCCGCTTCTGCAGAAGCTCAATATCGCGCCGCTGCCCAATACCGCAGGGTGCCGCACCGCAGCCGATGCGGTGATGACCGCGATGCTCGCCCGCGAGGCGCTGGGCACTTCCTGGGTGAAGGTCGAGATCATCCATGACGAAGACACCCTACTGCCGGACACCGTGGAGCTGTTGAACGCTTGCGAGCAGCTGGTCGCCGAGGATTTCACGGTGCTCGCGTACACCTCTGACGATCCGGTGGCTGCCGCTCGCTTGGAGGATGCGGGCGTTGCGGCGGTTATGCCGTTGGGCGCGCCGATTGGTACCGGCCTGGGCATTTTGAACCCGCACAATATTGAGCTGATTGCTTCTCGCGCGCAGGTTCCGGTGGTTCTGGATGCTGGCGTGGGTACCGCCTCCGACGCGGCCCTGGCGATGGAGCTCGGTTGTGATGCGGTGTTGTTGGCGTCGGCGGTGAACCGTGCTGAGGATCCGGTTGCGATGGCTCAGGCGATGAAGTTTGCGGTGCAGGCGGGCGCGTTGGCGCGTGAGGCTGGCCGTATTCCGGTGCGTGAGCACGCGAAGGCGTCGTCACCGTCGGAGGGTTTTGTCTCGTGGATGTAAACCTTTCCCCTACCCCGGTGAATCCGGAGCATGCGCGCCTGGATCGCGAGCGCACGGACCGTCAGCGTCGCCTGCCGGGCTTTGATCAGGATGCGGTGGCGGCTGCCCGCGTGTTGGTGATTGGTGCTGGTGGTTTGGGTTGTCCGGTGGTGCAGGCGTTGGCGGCGGCTGGTGTGGGGTATCTGCATATTGTGGATTCTGATTCGGTGGAGCTGTCGAATATTCAGCGTCAGCCGCTTTTTGGTGTGCCTGATGTGGGTGAGCCGAAGGCGGAGGTTGCGGCGCGCCGTGCCCTGGAGTTGTGCCCGTCGTTGACGGTTGAGACAACGATTCGGCATGTGGATGCGTCCTGGATTTTGGATCTTTTCGCCGCGTCGGCACCGGATTGTGTGGTGGATTGTACGGATACGTTTGCGTCGAAGTATCTGATTGCGGATGCTGCGCAGGTTGCGGGTTTGCCGCTGGTGTGGGGCACGGTTTTGCGTTTTGGCGGGTCGGTGAGTCTTTTTGAGCCGGATGGTGCGCATTTGCGTGATATTTTTCCGACGATTCCGCAGACGGTTGAGTCGTGTGCGCTTGCCGGGGTGTTGGGTGCGACGACGGCTGTGGTTGGTTCGCTGATGGCGACGGAGGTGCTCAAGTTTGTGAGTGGTTTGCCGACGGCGGCGGGTACTCTGCTGACGTATGATGCCTTGTCGGGTACGTGTACGTCGTTTGGGGCGGTGCCGGATCCGGCGCGTGTGGTGCCGGTGGATTTGTCGGCGCATGAGGTTCCGCAGGTTCTGCTGGATGTGCGTGAGGTGCCCGAGCGTGAGGAGTCGGTGAAGCATGAGGGTTCGTTGCATTTGCCGCTGTCGCAGCTGAGCGATGCTGAGGGGTCGCTGTTGCCGGCAACCGACGTGCCCGCGGAGCTGCTGAGCCTGTTTGAGTCGGTGCGTGATCAGCGTGTGGGCGTTTTCTGTGCCTCGGGTGCGCGAGCGCAGCGCTTTGTACAGGCGTATGAGCAGCTGGCGGGCGAGTACGGGGTGCGCCTCACGGCTATCTAAGCGTGTACGAGGCGTAGCTATCCCTTCCGGAAGCGACATCAGGGTGCCCGAAGCGAAGCGAGGGCGGGTCCCCTGCAGGAGCGGAGGAAGGGTATAGCGCGCCTAATCGTAAGGAAAGCGGTATCGCCCGTAGTGACATCAGGGTGCCCGAAGCGAA
>NZ_KV830882.1:323220-331109 GCF_001836905.1 Rothia sp. HMSC062F03
GTGCCCGAAGCGAAGCGAGGGCGGGTTCCCCTGTAGGAACGAGGGCGCATACCGCTTTCCGCTTAACTCGTAGAGACGGTTTCCCCATGTGCAGGGCGTAAAATCGTGTATAACACGGCGGCACGTCGCGCGGTTTATTCTGCCTAAAAACTGCCGCTGCCGCCTCCTGTTTTCGCACACTCACTCTAGGAGTTTTATGCTCACTTTCCCCACCGTGCCCCTGGTTCTGTGCACGGCCCTCATCGCTCTCACCCTACTCATCAGTGGTATTGCGAAGGCGAAGGACCCGCAGAGCACCGTCACCGGCATCGAAAACCTCGGCCTGCAGAAGATTGCGCCGGCCCGTGCCGTGTCGCTCATCCTGCCGTGGTTCGAGATCGCCCTAGCCGCCGTCCTGTTGCTGTCGCCCGTGCGGCTGCCCGCCGTAATCGCCTCGGGCCTGGCTCTGGTCCTGATGATTTTCTACACGGTGGTGATTGCCCGCGCCCTGGCGACGGGACGCACTGCGGGCTGCAATTGTTTCGGTTCTGAGTCGACGGCCCCGGTCAGTCGCTACACCCTCTTCCGCAATCTGTCGCTGCTGGTAGCTGCGGCGGGTACCCACGCGGCGGCCCTGGCCGGCGGCGCAGGTGTGCTCTTCACGCTGTTCTCACTGGATGCCTCCGGCTGGCTCTGGGCGGGCGGGGCCGCCCTCATCGCGGCAACCCTGGATGCGGTACGCCGCGGCGACGCCCTGGGTGCGGCGGATGAGCGTCCGCAGGTTATCCTGCCCGAGCCGGTGTACGACGAGAACGGCGAGGAGCTGTACGTGCGCATGCCCATCCCGTTGGGCGCCCTCTATCTTGAGGATGGCCGCCGCACGACCATGCGCGAGATTGCGAAGACTCAGGCGCGCGTGCTTGTGTTCGTCTCGGCGACCTGCGGTGGTTGCGTCAAGTTCCTGAAGACTATGCCGCAGTGGCAGGAGCGTCTGCCGCAGGTGGCCCTGCACCCGGTGTACTCCTCCCTGGAGTCGCTGAATAAGTCGCGCAATAACGGTAGTTTTCCCGAGGGCCTGACCCCGCTGATTGACCGTGAGTCGGCGAGCGCGGCGAACTTCGGTTACGGCGTGCCGCTGGCCGTCGTACTGGGCTCTGACGGCCTGATGGCCGGAGGCCCGGCGGTTGGTCTCGAGGAGGTCGAGGCGCTGATGGGCGATATCGAGGAACAGTTCGCCGAGGCGGCGCGCCTGGCGAAGGAAGAGGCCGAGGAGGCATACCGCCGCGCGCTGAAGGAGCCCCAGAATCACCAAGGTGACCACCTCTAATCCCGTTCTAAACTCGACCCGATAGTCTGCCCCGTCGCGCGGGCTGTCCGCTCCCCGGACTTTTCCGCTTTGCGCTCAGGGCAAGCCTTTCCGTTCGCTATCCGATATCTCACGGTGTCGGCGCCGGCCCAAGCGCTAAGCTAGAAGGTAGCGCTATACCGCAGATGCGCTCCCGCGGCTCGTTCACGACCGGGCGGGCGCATCATCACACCCTGTCAAAGGAGTATTTATGGCAATGCTGAGTTTCAACGCGCCGGGCGAGCGCGAGAAGTCCCTGTGGCTCGTCAAGAAGGAGACCAACCCGAATCACTCGCAGTGGTACATCGACCGCTTCAAGACCATGGAGGCCGAGGGCAACGATATGGCCGGTGAGTCCCGCATGGTGAACGCCCTGGCATCGCGCGGCGCGAAGATTCTGGACGCGGGCTCGGGTCCGGGCCGTGTGGGCAAGCAGCTGCATGCCCTGGGCCACCGCGTGACCGGCGTTGACATTGACCCCGAGCTCATCGAAGAGGCACGCCGCGTCTGCCCGGATGCCACCTGGATTACCGCCGACCTGGTGGATCTGCCGGAGGTGCTGGGCATCGAGGGTGACGCCACCGCAGAGAACGGTTTCGAGCTTCTGGTGTGTGCCGGTAACGTGATGGGTTTCCTCGCCCGTTCGACCCGTAAGCCGGTGGTGGAGAACTTCCGCCGCGTGCTGGCCCCCGGCGGCCGCGCCGTCGTGGGTTACGGCTCCGGTCCGGGCCGCGATTACGCGTTCGAGCAGTTCCTGGCCGATGCCCGCGAGGTCGGCCTGAACGTCGATAACACCTACTCCTCGTGGCAGATGCACCCCTATCAGGAGGGCTCCTCAGAGTTCCTGGTGGCGGTGCTCTCCCGCCCCGAGAACTAGGCTCAGCTTTAAGAGCTAGGCAAGGCTCGCAAAAGGCCCGGCGCCTCCCCCATTGCGGGGTGGGTGCCGGGCCTTTACGCGTCTGCCGAGGGGCGCATCCGCCTAGTGGATCATGTAGATGTTGCGGGCGATCTCTTCGGGCAGGAAGGAGGCCGCGAAGAGGATGACCACGACGATGACCGCGAGGATGGTCAGCAGGCTGGAACGCCAGCCGGGGTGCAGCTCGTTGAAGGTGATGAGGCCCTTGTGTTCCTTGTCCATGCTGATGACGTTAATCTGCTTGTAGATGGTGGTTTTGGCCGAGAGCTTCGACGAAACCTCACGCATGGTTTTGCCGTCCCAGACTCGCCCGTCGAGACGCATGAGCTGCTTGCCGTCCTTGTCGACGGCCCACATGGCGGGGAAGCTGCGGTAGCGGATGCGTCCGGCCATGGTTTTGAGGTTTTGGCCGTAGGCCTTCTTGGGGTAGAGCTTCTCCGCGAAGATGGTGTGGCTGATGTCGGCGCGGGGTACGGCGAACCAACCGAAGGTGCGGGCACGTAGCACGTGGGTCTTGGTGATGACGATAATGGTCGGTTTGAGCACCGAGTAGAGGTTGATGCCGGCGATAGTGCCGATGAGCAGCACAAGAATGGTGTACGGCAGCGCGGGTCGTTTGTAGAAGATGAAGGCGAGCGCGGCGACAAGCACGATGGTGCCGGGGATGGACGCCTCGATGCGCCTGCCATAGGAGCGCATGCGGGGGTGGAATAGTTCGTGGACTTCGCCGTATTTGGCGGGTACTTCGTGAGCGCGTTCTGCCATACACTCCACTTTAGTGTGTGGTCGTCGTGAATCCTAGCCGGACTACCTGCGTTACCCTGGTTCTATGCGTAATTTTTCTCCTGTGGAACGGGTCCTGGCCCTGTGGATGATCGGTGTTGTGGTGGCGGCCTCGATTGCGGCGGCGGCACTGATTATGACGAATAAGCTGGTGTACGGCCCGACCGGCCAGGTGCGGGAGTATTTCCATGCCCTGCGCGTGGGGAACGGTTCGCATGCGCGTGGCCTGTTGAACGCCCAGATTCCTGCCGGGGATGCGGCACTGCTGGACGGCGAGGCGCTGAAGCGTTCGGTCGCCTCGATGTCGCAGGTGGATTACGAGGTCGTTGAGACGAGCGAGGACGGCCGGCAGGCGACGGTGCGCGCGTCCTACACTCTGGACGGGCAGCCGCAGCACACGGATTTCCATCTGCATCACTCGGGTACCCACTGGGGCTTTTTCGATAAGTGGGCTATCGATGGCGATACCCTGCCTACGGTGAAGGTGAATATTCAGGGCGTGGAGGCCGCGACGATTAATAACCGTAAGGTCGCGGTGGACGAGGGCGAGGCGACGTTCCCGGTGTTCTACCCGGGTACGTACGCTGTCTCGTACGATTCGACGGTGTACACGGCTCAGAAGGTGACGGAGACGGTCACGAATAACCAGGGTGAGCACGTGGCGCGCGTCGATTTGAAGCCGAGCGATAACGCATTGGCTTCGGTTAAGGAGCAGATTAACGACCATCTGCAGAAGTGCGCGGCCCAGAACGCGCTGTACCCGACGGGTTGCCCGTTTGAGTACAGCTTCGGCGGCCGCGTGGATTCGACGGTTCAGTGGACCGTTGAGAAGGTCGCGGATCCGCAGGTGAGCGTGAATGCCTCGGGTGTGTGGTCGGTGCAGCCGATGAAGGGCACGGCGAAGGTGTCGTTTACGCAGCTGGATCTGTACACGGGTGCGCGCTCGCAGGTGCAGAAGGAGATTCCGTTTACGCTGAAGGCCTCGGTGGAGGCGGATGCGAAGGCGGTCCGAGTCTCATTCTAAAGCTGTTGAACGCGAGAGCCAGTATGCTCTGAAGCGACATCAGGGTGCCCGAGCGAAGCGAGGACGAGTGCCCCTGTAGGAGCGAAGAGCATACTGGCTCGTAGCTTATATGGGTTGAAAAAGGGCCAGTATTATCCTCGCCCCCTAACAGAGGAGAGGATAATACTGGCCTTTATTTTTAACATCAATAACTCACCCAAAAAAATTTATTTTCTAGATACTTTACAAAAGAGCTTCATGATTCATCAGTAGAATTCCTTTTCCTGTCACGAATCCAGAAAAACACAAAGATGACCACAGTGAGACATAAAAGGACTATCTTCATCTGCGCCAAAACAACAGAATACTCAGGAGATGAAGTTCCTAACCACAACAGAGGATTATCCGAAAAATTTTTCCTAATAACTGACATATCAGAGGGAGTAGCATCGACCAGCTTCTGTACCCTTACAAGAAGCGGGTCGATATAGCTTCCAGTCACCGCTTTAGCTATATAATCCAACATATTCCCACCCAAGATAACATCAAAGAAAATCCATGAACTTGCTACACATCCGACAGGAAATAAAATACCCATGGCGGAATATTTAAAGAATTTCCTCATTTCAGCAAATGCCCTAGCCAGAAACCCAAACGAGAAGATAACACTAACCAAGAGTGTAATAAACGACATATAGTCAACCAAAGAAAAAGACGCCTTATGCTTTCCATTAGACACAGACAATGCAAATGTAACCAACCCAAAAATAATGGCCACCACTGTAACATCTCCAAGTATTTTTACATACATTTTTGAGAGCCATCCAATAGAGTAACCATCGTAATCAAACACTCTTTTAAAAACCAACGCAATACAATGAGCAGAAAACAAAATGATTATCACATATATAAATGATGGTAAAATAATCACCTGAAATACATATTCAAAAATAATATATATAGCTTCAAAATGCGAGAAGGTATAAAAACTCTCGACTTGCGTCAAATTCCAAGAAACACTCTTGAACATTGGGTACACAAATATACCGAATACAAGGATATACAAAGCTACCCTTTTTCCTAGCATGTTACAGAGCATGCGGAATTTTTTATATAACCAGCTTTCTTCATGTCCAGGCTGAGGTTCTTCAAAGACCCTCCCAGCTCTCTTAGAATAATGCTTCCACGCACGTTTAAACTCATCAAGATATTTATTCAGCAATGTACGCACCTATATCAGTAAAATCAGCAGACACTATTACTATATCGTCATGGAACCTCGCGAGGATGACCCGGCCCTTTCACATACCAGCCGCTCTGAAACCACAAACATTCTGAAGACAACAAGGAACCGGTACTATCCGTAGCGACATCAGGGTGCCCGAGCGAAACGAGGATGGGTTCCCCTGTAGGAGCGAGGATGACCCGGACCTTTCGCGTCCCACCATCCTAAAAGTACAAAGGGAACCGGTACTATCCGCAGCGGTATCAGGGCGGCACAGCAGAAAAGGGTCAGTATTATCCGTAGCGACATCAGGGTGTCCGAGCGAAGCGAGGACGGGTGTCCCTGTAGGAGCGAGGATAATACTGACCCTTGATTCTTTTATAGACCCCTAGTTGATACCGCGCAGGTCCAGGACGAGTTCGCTTTCGTCTGCCTCGTCACCGGTCACGACGACGGGAATACCCCAGTCCTGCTGGTAGAGGTGGCAAGCCGCGTGCTCGGGGATGTCACCGTCGGGGGTGCCGTCGCAGGCGGCGGCGCGGGCGGTGATGTGTAGGACCGCCTCGGTAATTTCGGGGTTGAGCACGAGGGTGCGGGTCAGTCCGGTAGAGGTGCCGGCGCCTTCCAGGATGAAGTTCTCGGGGGTGGAGGAGATCTTCAGCTGGGTGGGGTCGCCCCAGCGGGTGTCGAGCTTCTGGCCGGTGGGCACGGTGAATCGTGAGACGAATTCGAGGGTGCCGCCGGTGAGCTTGGTGGAGGGGCGCGCGGTGGTGATAGCGCCTTCGTCAACGTGCTGTGCCTTCGCGGGAATGGAGGCGCGCACGAGCTGGTGCGCGTTGGTTTCCACGATGATGAGGCGCGGGTCCTCGCCGGGTACCTCTTCGACGAGCAGGTCGGAGGGCTCGTCGAGGCCTCGTTCGAGGGTGCCGAGCGTGCCGGTCACCGGGTCCCAGCGGCGGATAGCGCCGTTGTAGGTGTCTGCGACTGCGATGGAGCCGTCGGGCAGTTCGGTCAGGCCGAGGGGGTGCTGCATGCGGGCGGTGTCGGAGTCGCCGTCGACGAAGCCGAAGTCGAACAGGCCCTTGCCGACTGCGGAGGTGACCTGTACGCCGTCCTCGGTGAAGGTGATGTGGCGCAGGCCGCTGGTTTCGGAGCATGCAACCCAGAGGCTACCGTCGCGTGCTTCGATAATGCCGGAGGGCTGGGCGAACCAGGCGTCGGCGGCGGGGCCGTCGGCGAGGCCCTCCACGCCGGAGCCTGCGAAGATGCTGAGGCCGCCGGTGACGGGTTCGTAGCCGAAGAGCTGGTGGGTGCCTGCCATGGCGATGATGAACTGACCGGCTTCACGGGAGTAGACCGCATCCCAGGGCGAGGAGAGCGCAATCTCGGTGGCGGGTACGCCGGCGGGGATGTGGTTGGGGTCGCCGGTGACGGCGTTGTCACCGTCGATGACGCGCTGCACGCCGTTACCTGCGAGGGTGCGTACTTCGCCGGTGCGCAGGTTGAGGGAGCGCAGGCGGTGGTTGACGGTGTCGGCGACGAGCACGTCGTAGCCGAGCTGCTCGCGCAGGTTTTCGGGTACGAGGGCGAGGCCGGCGGGCTCGTTGAAGCGTGCTTCGGTGCCGGTGCCGTCGACGTGGCCCTTGACGGGGTGGTTTACGGGATCGTCGCCGCCGCCGTAGGTGTTGATGACGGTGTTGAGGTCAGCGGCTACCTGCAGGATGCGGTGGCGCGCGCTGTCGGCGACGAGGTAGGTGCGCTCGCGGTTGCCGAAGAGGTTTGCGGGGCCGAATTCGGCGGGCAGTTCGATAGCCTTGCCGGGGAACGCGTAGGTGCCGGCTGCCTTGGGGCGGGGCACGTAAGGGCCGTCGCCGCGGTGCAGGGTACCCTTCGCTTCGTGTTCGGCGACGAGTTCGCGCACGAGGGAGGTGAGGCCCTGCACATGGCCTTCGCCGGAGAGGTGGGCGACGATGTAGCCTTCGGGGTCGACGACGACGAGGGTGGGCCATGCGCGGGCGGTGTATGCCTGCCAGGTGGTCAGTTCGGGGTCGTCGAGTACGGGGTGGGTGATGTGGTAGCGGTCGACGGCCGCGGCGAGTGCTACGGGGTCGGCTTCGTGCTCGAACTTGGGGCTGTGCACGCCGACGGTGACGAGCACGTCGGAGAATTCTTCTTCGAGGGGGCGCAGCTCGTCGAGCACGTGCAGGCAGTTGATGCAGCAGAGGGTCCAGAAGTCGAGAATAACGATTTTGCCGCGCAGATCCTGTAGGGTGAGGTTCTTGTCGCCGGTGTTGAGCCAGGCTCGGCCTTCGAGTTCGCTGGCACGCACGCGTACGGTGCGGTTGGTGTTCTCGCTCATGGGTTCTCTCTCCTGTTGGGTGCGCCGTGTGTGGGCGCGATGGTTTGCAGTCCCCATTATGCCAGCGTGGTTGGGGTGGTTCGCCGGGAGTTGAGCTTTGTGACTTGGGGGCTTAACGACCCGTCATATTCCGTCACATTCCACCCTGGTAAGAGCTATCGGGAGCTACCGGATCCCCCTTCCCCGACCTGAAAGGACGCCGGCAGATATAAATCGGTCCGTGCGCATCGGATACGGATGCGCACGGACCGAGGTGCCGCGATATTCGAGGCTTCTTAT
>NZ_KV830883.1:0-420 GCF_001836905.1 Rothia sp. HMSC062F03
GTCGGAAGCGGTTTTGACAGGTTTTCAATTGTATAGTGTTTCGGTTTCTTGCTTGAAGGAATTCTTGGTCATCATGTGGTGATTGTGGAGGATTTTAGGAAAGAAACTTTGTGGTGCGAATCACGGAAATCGGATTTGCATGGCGAATGAAACGCTGGTATAGTTGATTGGGTTGCCGCGGGAACGCGGTAACGATGAAAAGAGAATGACCGTTCAGCGGTGAGGCTCCTTCGGTTGGAGGGGTTGAGGTGTTGAATCGGTGTGTTGCTTGAGAACTCAATAGTGTGCTTTGTTCAATAAAATCACCGAATTGGTGATGGAAACTGAAACTAATACCAAATATTTATTTATTTGATAATCATTGAATGGTTTCAAAAAAGTCAGCTTGAGTCACGCACCCCCGTGTGTGATTCGCTGTTT
>NZ_KV830884.1:0-1418 GCF_001836905.1 Rothia sp. HMSC062F03
TGATTCTGTGGTGGTGTTGGATGGTGGGTGTGTGGTGGAGCAAGGAACCTACCGGGAGCTGCTGAAGGCAGAGGGAAAGTTTATGGAAATTTTCAAAAATCAGATCTCTGAAGATTCTGCAGGGCGCAAAACTTCCGCTGAAAGGGGCTATAAAGATGCGTAAGATTATGGCTAATACTGTTTGGTCCGTGGTTTATGCTTTCAAAAATCACCCCGTATGGACCGTTTCCTATCTAGTGTCTGTTGTGTGCCTATCACTATTCCCTGCTCTGCAGATGGAGGCTGTCACTAGACTTGTTGAGCATTTGGGCCAGAGCCAGGATGAAGTGCTCCCGCTAGCGCTGGGGGTTAGTTTTGTGCTGGCAGGATACATTGCCCTGGGACAAGCATCAGACTCTCTGCGTATGATTCTAAATTCTCGAATGTCAAGTACGGGTATTCAGAACGTATCTTCTCGTCTGGCGACTTGTTCCTCTCAGGAAATCGCGAGCGGTGATTATGCTCGCTCATCAAGGGCAGCTCATGAAGCTGTGACAGGGGGAAGCCTGGGGTCTCAAGTTTCCACTATGGGTGCTCTGATATTCATCATTTTTTCGACGGGAGCCCTTAGTTATTCCGTAGGAAAGATCAATGTATATGCTTCACTCTGCATGCTTGCAGGCATGATTCCTGTTGCCTTGATGTCACATCTCTATTCGAGTAAGAATGCTGAGGCAATGGAAAAAATATATTCATATAGCTACAACGCGTGGCATAGCACTAACCAGATTGCACAAATAACTACTGCTCGTGAGCTTGCAATTCTTAATGCTCGGTCGTTCTTTGCGCATCGTGCTAATCAAGAACGGAAAAAATCCGGTGAGGAGGAAATCAGCCTAGCTCGTTACATCCTCAGAATATATACAATTATTGGTTTTATAAGCGCTGCATTGCTAGCTTTAGCCCTTATTCTTCTAGCCACCTCGTCGCCGGCTCCCGGTGTTCTTGCTGGAGCTGTTATAGGTATTACCTCGGCTATAGTCTCGCTTGGCTCGATGGGAAGCGACCTTAGCTCGATGGCGGCGGGGTCAAACGCAATTGATGTATATCGAAAGTTTATTTCTAGCGCACAGCCCGGGCAGAAAAATCCGGTTGCCGATACCTACCTCGAGATTTCCAGCGTTTCCATCAGGAATCTTGCTATCCAGTATCCAAAAGCTGATTCTTTCGCTCTTAAAAACATCAATCTCACTTTCGGTCCCGGGCAGATGATTGGTATTGTCGGGCCCAGCGGATCGGGAAAGACAACCCTAGTAAATGCACTCATGGGTATGCTGAAGCCCTCCAGTGGAGACATCCTCATGGGAGGTACGTCGGTACAGGACATATCACCTGATGATTTATTGGCAAATGTTGGTTTGGTGAGTCAAGACTACGGC
>NZ_KV830885.1:0-3492 GCF_001836905.1 Rothia sp. HMSC062F03
TGATTCTGTGGTGGTGTTGGATGGTGGGTGCGTGGTGGAGCAAGGAACCTACCGGGAGCTAACGACCGACCCTACATCACGCTTCAGGAAGCTCTTCGCCTCCCAACTGGAGGGGAAATAACCACGCAACATACCCGCACAACGTAGAGTTAAAAGCATGGAACGTATTGAATCTCCCGTCTACCGCAGGCTCGGCAACTCCGGCCTCGTCGTACCCAGCGTCGGCATCGGCTGCAATAACCTCGGTCGCCCCGGCACCCCCACCCGCACCCAAGAAGGCACCAACGAAGTCATCGCCGCCGCAGTCGACGCCGGCATCAGCTTCTTCGACATCGCCGACCTCTACGGCGCCGAACCCGGCCTCTCCGAAACCATGTTCGGTACCGCCCTCACCCAGCTCGGCCTCGACCGCGACGAACTGACCATTGTCACCAAATTCGGTCTGCCCGTCGGCGACCTCAACGGCAACGACCGCAACGCCCGCGGATCCCGCCGCTACATCATGCGCGCCGTCGAAGGGTCCCTCCGCCGCCTCGGCACCGACTACATCGACCTGTACTTCTACCACAGCCCCGACCCCAACACCCCCATCGAAGAAACCCTCAGCGCTCTCGACCAGCTCGTACGCGACGGCAAAGTCCGCTACCTGGGCCACTCCAACTTCTCCGGCTGGCAGCTCGCCCACGCCGAACACTGCGCCCGTGAACTCGGCACCGAACGGTTCATCGTCGCTGAAAACCACTACAACCTGCTCGACCGCCGCGCAGAACTCGAAATCCTGCCCGCCGCACGGCACTTCGGCATGGGTGTGCTGCCGTACTTCCCGCTCGCTAACGGCCTGCTGACCGGCAAGTACCGCCGCGACAACATTCCCGCCGGTTCGCGCCTGTCCCACTCCAAGAAGAACGTGCTCGACGCCGCCAACTGGGACCAGCTCGAAGCCTTCCACAGCTTCTGCACCGAACGCGGCATCACCGAGGTGCAGGCGGCGTTCTCCTGGCTCGCGCAGCAGTCGCCGGTCACCTCCGTCATTGCCGGTGCGACCAGCGCCGGGCAGGTGCGCGCCAACGCACAGGCGGCATGCCTGCGCTTCGACGCTGAGGACCTCGCCGCCCTGGATGCCATCTTCCCGGCACCCGAGAAGATCGCGCTGTTCTAAACTCCGGCTCCCTCTCAAAGGGGCACTCAGGCGGTCGCACCGAGCGGCCGTAAAATATGTCGAAAAATGTGCGCGATGAGAAATAAATATCACCCGCCGAACGTTTTCGCTAGGATTAGGTGAGGTGTGTCTAACCTGACGCACCTCACCTCGCCTATATACCCACCCCTGCCGCCTGGAAGCAGCCCGGCAGGACCACCCGCCACCGGCACATCAAAGGACACCATGAGCGCACAGAGCACCGCCTCCACCCTGCCCCCTCTGGGCACCGGGAAGCACAGCCGATACCTCGGCATCATCGCACTCATCGCCACCTTCGGCGGTCTGCTCTTCGGCTACGACACCGGAGTGATCAACGGCGCGCTCGAACCCATGAGCCGCGAACTCGGCATGGACTCCACCGCCCAAGGCTGGGTCACCGGATCACTCGCCTTCGCCGCCGCTATCGGCGCGCTCGGATGCGGCCGCATCTCTGACCGGTTCGGCCGCCGAACCACCATCATTGGGCTCTCCACCATCTTCTTCATTGGTGCCCTGACCTGCGTGTTCGCACCCAACGTCGCCGTGCTCATCACCGGACGCACCCTGCTCGGCCTGGCGGTCGGCGGCGCCTCCGCCGTGGTGCCCGTGTTCCTCGCAGAGCTCGCACCCTACGAAATTCGCGGCTCCCTCTCCGGCCGCAACGAACTCATGGTCGTGGGCGGTCAGCTTGCCGCGTTCATCGTGAACGCCCTCATCGGCAACGTATGGGGCGAACACGACGGCGTGTGGCGCTGGATGTTCGCCATCTGCACCCTGCCCGCCATCGGCCTGTTCGTCGGTATGCTGCGAGTGCCCGAGTCGCCGCGCTGGTTGCTGCGCGTCGGCAAGCGTGAGCAGGCGCTTGAGGTGATGAAGCGCATCCGCTCCGTCGAGCGTGCCGAGGCTGAAATTGCCGACATTGAACGCACCCTGCAGGCGGAGGCGACCACCCAGAACAATGCGGCGGGTAAGGAAAGCGTGGGCGTGCGCGGCTGGTTCGTGCGCATCCTGCTCGTCGGTATTCTGGTCGGCGCGGGCCAGCAGCTGACCGGCATCAACTCGATCATGTACTACGGCATTAAGGTGCTCAAGGAAGCCGGTTTCAGCGAATCCGCGGCGCTCATCGCGAATATTGCGCCGGGTACGATTGCGGTGCTCGGCTCGATCCTGTCGCTGCGCCTGATGGAGCGCGTGCCGCGCCGCGTCATGGTCATTACCGGCTACAGCTCGACCGCGTTTTTCCACGTGCTGATTGCGGGTGCATCCATGCTGCTGCCCGCCGATAACCCGGCACGCCCCTGGATTCTGCTGGTGCTCATCGTCTGCTTTGTGGGCGCGATGCAGACCTGCCTGAACGTGTCGACGTGGGTGATTATGAGTGAGCTGTTCCCGCTGCGTGTGCGTGCGGCGGGTATGGGTATTTCGGCGTTTAGCGGCTGGATGATGAATGGTGTGCTGTCGCTGGCGTTCCCCGTGATTCTGGGTGCGGTCGGCCTGACCGGCTCCTTCATCGGCTTTGCCGTGGTGAACGTGATCATTGCGCTGCTGATGTTCCGCAACCTGCCGGAAACTCGCGGCGTGAGCCTGGAGCAGGTGGAGCGCGGCGTGATGGACGGCAGCGCCTACCCCTCCGCACGCGGGCGCTAGATTCGGCGGTTTTTAGGCAAGAATGAGGCGGGCGGCCCCTCCCCGGTGGAGGTGCCGCCCGCCTTGCAATATGCGTTGAAAGACTAGTCTGCAGGGTTCTCTGCAGGGTTCTCTTCAAGGAACTCGTCGAGGCCGATGCGGTAGCCGTCATCTTCGGTGCGTGCCTTACGAAGAGCCTCAATGTCGAGGAGCTCTTCGTACTCTTCCAGCAGCTTCAAATCTTCGTAGGAGATGAGCGCGGCAACAGTCTTACCATTGCGGCTGATGAGGGGACGTTCGCCGGAGAACACTGCCTCGTTGACTTTGGTTCCGAGGTTGTCGCGGAGTTCTTTAAGAGTCGTGACATTGGAACGAGTCCGGTGAGTGGTGACAGTCATGACTGGTTCCTTTCTGGGGTTTGTCCGTTAGCTCCGAGGATAGTTCCTGTGTAGGTTCTATTCAAGAAGCTACAGGGCGAAGAAGGGTACAGGGCACGAGTAGGGAATTACCGCATTCTGTACACCATTGATAACGGTGCGGTTGTTGTTGAGGTCTTCCGAGTTGGTCATCGGCGAGAAGTCTATCGCGGCCTGTAGAGTGAACGCGGCGTGATGGACGGTAGCATCTACCCCTCCGCAGGCAAGCGCTAGATTCGGCGGGTTTTAGGCATGAATGAGGCGGGCGGC
>NZ_KV830885.1:3592-36383 GCF_001836905.1 Rothia sp. HMSC062F03
CCCCGGTGGAGGCGCCGCCCGCCTCGTGCATCCCGTGACCCGCCGCCCCTCGCCCCACCGCACTGTTCGTTGAACGAGAAGCAAGGAACCCCTACCCTGAAACCTTGCCCGCAAGGTGCTACCTTCAAGAGGGTATTATTGACTTCAAAGTGCCGAAATATATGCTTGACCTGTGCGAGCACACACCGCGTAGCCACCGGAACGATTCGTCACCCGGTGCAATACACATGACTCTAACGAAATATAGGTGAACCATGACTGAGAACGTACACAACGATTGGGATCTGCGTAGCGAAGAGGTCCAGAAGGATCAGGTAGCAGCATACGACGCGATGCGCCGCCGCTGTCCCGTTGCCCACGACGAATTCATGGGCTACTCCGTCTTCAAGAACGCCGACGTGCAGCACGTTCTCGACCACCCCGAAATCTACTCCAACGTGGTCTCTACCCGTCACATCGCCGTCCCCAACGGTATGGACGCCCCTGTGCACACCGCGTTCCGCGCAATCAACGACAAGTACTTCACCCCCGAACGCCTCGAAAAGTTCGCACCCGTCATCCGCGAAGCCGTGCAGGGCCTCATCGCGGACCTGCCCCGCGGCGAAGAGGTAGACGTCATGCAGGGCTTCGGTCAGGCATACGCAATGCGTGTGCAGAACGCCTTCATGGGCTGGCCCGCATGCCTCGAGCAGCCCCTCACCGAGTGGATCGAGAAGAACCGCGTCGCCACCCTGCGCCGTGACCGCGCAGAAATCGCGAAGGTTGCCCTCGAATTCGACGGCTACATCCGCCAGCTGCTCGACGAGCGCCGCGAGGATGCCGCAGCCGGCAAGCCCAAGGACGTCACCGCCGAACTGCTCACCGACATCGTGGACCTGCCCGGCGAAGAGCCCCGCACCATGACCGACGAAGAGATTGTCAGCCTCATCCGTAACTGGACCGTGGGCGAGCTGTCCACCGTCTCCGCAACCGTGGGTGTGTTCGTCAACTTCCTGGCACGCAACCGCGCCGAGCAGGACCGCCTGCGCGCATCCCTCGCCGACGGCAACGCCCTCGAAGACTCCAGCGAAATCGCCCTCGCCGTCGAGGAAATCATGCGACTCGAGGACACCCTCGTCACTAACCGTCGCGTCACCACTCGGGACACCGAACTCGGCGGCCGCACCCTGCCCGCCGGCTCCCGCGTGACCATCAACTGGGCCAGCGCAAACCGCGACGAGGACGCCTTCGAAGACGCCCTCACCTACAACCCGCACCGCGACCAGTCCCGCAACCTCGTGTACGGCGACGGCATCCACGTCTGCCCCGGCGCGCCCCTGGCACGCCTGGAGCTGCGCATCCTGCTCGAGGAGCTGCTGCGCGGCACCAAGTCGATTGAGATTGCAGACGAGAGCGAGAAGCCCGCAACCGTGAACGCCGTGTACCCGGTCTCCGGCTACTCGGTTGTGCGCGCTATCTTCAACTAGGTGTTATCGGCATCGGCGGTGCCGCTCGAGTGGAATGAACCGGATGCCGTAGCATAACGCGCGAGGCGCCGAACCCCTTTGACGGGGGTTCGGCGCCTCGCGCTGTTAAGAGTGAATAGGGGCTAGAATATACCGCCCGCTATAGACGTAACGGAATATTCTTTAATGGCTATATACACTGGTCGGTTCTCTAAGTAAGCTGAGTTTAGCGGCCGGTAGCCGAAGGCTTCGCGGAAGAACGAGACGAGGCGCTCGCAGACGGACGAGCCGAGGCGCTCGCAGACGCCGAGGCGGAAACCTCCGCCGCCGCGCTTGCCGACTCCTCGGCGGACAGCGGCGTACCGTCTGCATGCACACCCGCCATTGCCGGGGTCACGCCGTTCACGAAGCTCAGCTTCGCCTGCTTGAAGTGATAATCCGGGGAGCAGGTCAGCTTGTACTTGGTATCCGCCAGCTCGCGAATCGTCTTCACATAATTCTGAGTCTCGGGGAAGGGCGGAACGCCGCCGTACTTCTCCACGGAACCGGGGCCAGCGTTATAGCCGGCGAGCACCACATCCTGCAGCTGGTCTTCATTAGAAGCGTACTTCGCCAAACGGGTGCGAAGCTCAGACAGGTAGCGGGCCTGCGCAGCAATCGCATCGTGCGGGTTCAGCACGTTACCGCCGTTGCCGAAGCTGTAGTGCTCGGCGTTCCACGCCTCATCGGTAAACTGCGCGATACCCTTAGCGCCCTGGTGGGACACAACGCCCACGCGCCAGTGGCTCTCGGTCTCAATCTGCGCGGCCATCACGCCGGGGCGGAAACCCGACACCTTAGAGCCCTCCTCAAAATCGGATCGGAGAGCCGCCGGAGCATACGAAAGCTCCGTCATGCCGCAGTAGTCGTCATAGGTGGCCGCCAAACCGGCGACGCCGCCACCTAAAAGAACCGCAGAGGCGATAATCTGCCAGTGCGCGAGAGCCCCGGCCAGAAAGCGAAGCGGGAAAGCTTTACGCGGCCGAGGGGAAGTCTGTGCGTCCGCCGAGGCGGAAGTGTGGTTGGAGGCGCTCGTAGCGTTACGCTCGGAAGGGGCGCCCGAAGTGCTATGTGCCATCCATCCAGACTAGCGCACCCGAGCCGCGGATGCCGACAAAATACCCACGGATGAGGCTAAAAGCATAGTCAGCGCGGGATGCGCACCCCGCCCCAATCCGGGCAAACCGCCCTGCCGCCCGCCTGCGAGAAAGGAAGAGCCCGCCCGGAAAGGCCCCCGGGTAGCGGAGGGCCCCGCCGCGCGCATCCGAGGATGCACCCGGCGGGGCCTCACAAATCCCGCTGCCGCGAGGGCTCGGCTCACGGGGTCGCCTAGCGGTCGGTCACCACAATCTTGCCGGCGGCGCCGCGCTCCATCTCCGCGAAGGAGTGGTTCACGAACGTGTAAGTGCCGGACTCCAGGAACTGCATCTCCACGAAGCCGCCCTGGGCGGGGGCCAGATCCAGGGCCTGACTGTGGCCGTCACGGCTGCCGTACGCATCCGCGCCGCGGCGCAACAGGTAGCCGCCCTCCTTATAGACCGTGTCGAACTGCGAACCGACCACGTGGAAACTCGTGCCGTGGTTCGGGCCCGCCGCCATCACCCAAATACGGACGCGCTCGCCCTTCTTCACCTGCAGGGGCTTTGCCTTGTACTGGGTCGCGTGGCCGTTGAACATGGTCAGCGTGGGGGTGCCCGCCGCAATCAGGTCGGGAGAGTTCTCCGCCAGCTTGTTGCCGTCGGAGGCGGTCTTGCCGGTGTCGTGCAGGTACGCCTCGCCCTGAACCATCACGTACTCGTGATCCACCTGATCCATGTCAGCCGGGTCAATGATGACCGAGCCATACATGCCCTGGGTCATGTGCAGGCTCAGCGGGGCGGTACCGCAGTGGTACAGCCAGATACCGGCGGCCTTCGCCTCGAAACGGTAGACGAGACGCTCACCGGGGGCGATGGTCTTCATCGTGTTATCGGGGGAAACCATGCCCGCGTGGAAGTCCAGCGAGTGGCCCATCGTGCCGTTATTGACGAGTGTAATTTCAAAAATATCGCCGACCTTGCCATGCAGAACCGGGGCCATGTTTTGCCCGTTGAAGGTCCACATGTGGACGGTTACGCCGGGGGCTACCTCGCGGTCGACCTCCTGCACCTCCAGGGTGACCTTGCGGACGGTCTTGCCGTTCACCTGCGTGGCGGTGTTCAGCGCCGGGATGTTCGGGTCGCGGTACTGGTAGCCGCTGCCGGGCGCCGCAGACATGTCAATCTTGCCGTTCGCGACCGTCATGAGGGTCGGGACATTACCCGTCGCGGCGTGGTTGTGGTTGGTGTGGTCGCCGGAAGCCACCTGCTGCGAAGAAGCACCGGTCACCTTCACCTGGAGGACCATGCCCAGGGAGCGGTGGCCCGCCACGGAGCAGTACGCCTCGGTATCGGCGGTCATGACGCCGGCGTCCACGCTCTTCGTCTCGCCGGGGTTGATCGTGCCGGTGGTTGCGCCGTTATCGAAGGTCAGGTCGTGGGTCATGCCCTGATCCTCGTTGGTGACCTCGACGACCAGGCGGTTACCGGCGGGCACCTCCACCTCGGCGGGGGTAAAGCGGTAGTTGCTGGTTGCCTTCACCTGCACGGTGGTGGTCTGTCCGGTCGGCGTGACCGTCTGCGAGCCGGCGTTCAGGGTGGGCAGGGCCGAGAGATTCAGCGCGGAGGGGTTCACCGCGAAGCCCAGCAGGAAGGCCATGGCCACGGCCAGGGCCGCCTGGAAGCTCTGCTTGGCGTGCGGGACGGGCTCGGGGGTGAGTGCCTCCTGGTTGAAGGCGGGCTTCTCACCGCGGGCGCGGGCCGCCATCATCTCCTTGCGGGCGCTCACCGAAGCCTTCACACCGCGAATCATGAGCGGGATGAACGCGGCCAGGGCCAGGGCACCCACGACGGCGACGGCAATCTTAATGGACTGGCCCACCGCCGCGCCGGGCATCATGAAGACGAGCAGGGCCAGGTTCACGGCGGTCACGCGGGCCGCGGCGAAACGGTTAAATTCCTTATTGGATGCGCGCACCACGGCCGGGCCGCCGCCCATGCGCTGCGGCAGCAGGTAGCTCATCGCGCCGAGCAGCACCTGAAGCAGGAAGCCAACCACGAAGATGGGGGTCACGGCGCGCATATCCAGCTGCGCGAAGGGGGTGGTCGCCACCATGACGATGGTCGCCACAACGCCCACCAGGAACCAGCAGAAGCCCATACCCACGCTCATGGGCGGGTACTCGTTCGGGCGCTTGGTGCGCAGGGTGCGAACCATCACCCCGGCCACGAGCAGCAGGCCCAGCAGGTACACCACGAGGCCGGCCACGGCCACCGGGCGCAACCCGAAGAGCGCACCGACCAGGGTCAACGCAACGCCACCGCACATGAGGTACAGGGCGCGCACGCTGTGGGCAAGCGCCTTATCCACCATCTTGGTGCGCAGCATGGTCGGCCAGAAGGTCACCAGCGTACCAACCACCGTGATACCAACGAATCCGAGCACGTTCACGGCCTCGTGGGCGAGCAAAAACTGCGAGTGCAGGGTGCCGTTCAGGCTCGGGTAGGCCACCATCGCGCCGAGCAGGGCGCCCAGGGGCAGCAGCAGGGCCGCAACGATGTAGAAACGAATTGTCACGCCAAAGCGGGAAGGCAGGGCGCGGCGTACCTGGCCCATCAGGTAGATGCCGTGCCAGGCCACCATCGCGCCGATGACGAGGGCGCCAATCACCGTGCAGGCGTACAGGCCCGGCACGCTCAACTGGCCAACCATGCCTACCATGAGAAGCACGATGCCCGCGTTCAGGGTGAAGATGCGGCCCACCTGGACCTTGCGCTGCTCGTCAGGGATCTTGATCTTCATGAGCGCTTCGGTGAAGTGCTGCGACCAAATCAGAATCGAGTTCGTAATCAGGCCGAGGGTCACCATGTGCACCATCAGCCAGCCGCTATTGGGGATGACGCGATGCAACAGAAGCGCGGCGATGAGGGCAAACATCCAGTAGGAGACGGGCTTCGAGGCGCGACGATGCCACGTGCCGCGGCCGGATGCGCGGCGCGCAATCTCTTCGGTGGTGAGGGAAGCGCCGGGAACGCCGGCCGGGCGCATGCCGATGCTCAGCCTGGAGGAGCCGCCTCCGGAGACGGCCGCACCGTCTGCCGCACCGTTTGCTGAACCGCCGGGCGCGCCGATGCTCAGGCCGCCGATGCTTCGGGGACGCTGGCCGTCGGGCTTGCCGCCGCCGGTTGCGCCGGGGCGCTCGCCGCCGTTGGGCTTCTCGCCGTCAGATGGGGTGCCGAGATGTTCGCTCACGCAATCACTGCTTTCACTGCTGGTTGTTCACGTCGGTACGTCGGTGTGTTGACGTCGGTGTGTTCGGGGGCGCTCCGCATCCGCTAGACTCCGCGAAGGGCGCGTCGAGTGCCATATAAATCCATTATATTGCCCCATTTGTACCAATTTTGAAGACAGTACGTGCGTATAAATACGCTCTGCGGCCCGCCTCCTGAAGCCTGTGAATATGCGCCCTGATGCATCGGATACACCCGCTTCGCGATACACTGTTATGGCTTGAAAACACCGATGCCCCGCACTCTCACGGGGCATCCGAGACACCCCGCGCCGGGATCCGCAGCCAACCCCACAGTAAGGACATCTCGTGGCCAGGACTAAACCATCCACACCCACCCTGGGAAAACTCGCCATTGCGGCACTCATCCTCATGGTGGTGTGCGGTTACCTCTTTGAAATCCTTATTAACCCCTTCGGCGGTTTGGACTTTTCCATCTACCGCATGGGTGCCATGACCATCTTCGACAATGAAGGGTTTACCAAGGACCTATACGCGCCAGCATTTGTTGAAATTGGTGTGTTGAAGCTCCCCTTCACCTATCCGCCGTTTGCGGCTCTCGTCTTCCTGCCCTTTGCGTTCCTGCCGCTTGAGGTGGGCAAAGCCATTATGGTGCTGGGAACTGCCGCTGCCGCGTGGTGGCTTTCGACGATTATCTACAACTACACCCAGGCTTCCGGTCGTGCGTTGCCCCTGCAGAATCGCCTTGGCCGCACCGGAACTATCGCTGCTTTGACCATCCTGGTGATGCTGTGCGGCCCGTGGCGACGTACTTTTGACCTCATGCAGATTAACCCGCTTATTATGGCGCTCGTGCTGGCGGATTTTGTGCGTCCGGCGACCCGCGTGCCGCGCGGTGTGCTGATCGGCATTGCGGGTGGCTTGAAGCTTACTCCGCTGGTCTTCGGCCTGATTCTGCTGGTGCGCCGCGATTGGAAGGGTATCGCAACCCTGGGTGTTACTTTCCTCGCCACGATTGCGGTTGGCTTTATTCTTTTGCCGAATGAAGCACCCCAGTTCTGGTTCTCCGCCATTTCCGATCCCTCCCGCGTGGGCGATATTAACTTTGTGGATAATATTTCCATTCAGGGTTGGCTGCTGCACTTCGGCCTGTCCGAGGGTGCCGCGAAGCCCGTCTACTATGCTCTAGCGCTCGTGAGCATCGTACTCACCGCCGGCCTGCTGTACCAGCTGGAACGCCGCGGTAAGACCCTCGCACAGGTGGCTGTGACTGGCACTCTCATGGTGGCGCTGTCGCCGATTAGCTGGTCGCACCACAACGTCCTCTTGCCGCTGTTGCTGGCAGCTCTCCTCCTGGATGCATTCCCCACCTTTATGGTGCACTTGCCTTCCGCGGCGCGAAAGGTTGCGTGCGTGCTGGCGTGGGTGGCCGGCGTGGGCTTGTACATTTCGCCTCGTATTATTGGCGGCATCACCCAGCTGGACATGAACGGTCTGGAGTTCCTGTGGGCACCCGGCGTGGCTATTGGTGGTTTTCCCTCCTTCGCCCTGTGGGCTACGGTTATGCTCTGGTCGGTTGCCGCGCTGACCGCCCCGGTGCGCGGCGCGCAGGTTGAGCCCGTGCAGTACGGTTCCGTGCGCGGCGATGCTCCCTTGGGCTGGTGGGGTGCCCGCGTCCTGGTCACCGAGCGCACCGAATCTGTACGTACCGATGCTTCTCGGGAAGCAACCGCGTGAGCCACGCGAAAAACACTGAGAAGAACGCCGAAGATACCGAAAAGAATACCGGGGCGGTAGCGCCCGCTATCCCGTGGGCCTCGGCCTCCGCACCTTCCGCCGAGGCTGCCGTGGTTACCGAGTCCGCCCAGGCTGCCGAGCCCGCCGAGCCCACCCCGGCCGCGAAGCCGAAGGACCGCCCCGAGGTAGCTGACCGCTCTGAAGCGTCCGAACGCATTCTCAGCCTGCGCGAACGCTTCTTCCGCGGCGGCGATATCTGGGCGCACCTGGTGTTCATCCTGGTGGCCGCCTACGCCCTCAACTACGTCACCCACGCAGCCGCCGACGATATCTACGTCTACCGACTGGGCGCGGTCTCCCTGGCCGACGGCCCCGACGGACTGCAGCTCTACAGCTTCCGCACGCGCGGCCTGCCCTTCACCTACCCGCCGTTTGCGGCCCTGCTCTTCTACCCGCTCGCGTTCCTCACCGAACCGCAGAGCATGATGCTGATTACCGTCATCATCGGCGTGCTCAGCTACGTATGCGCCTACGCCCTGTACTCCTACGCGCGTAGCCGCGCCTGGCGTCTGCCCCTGCAGAAGTACCTGAGCTCCTGGGGCATGGTCTCGCTCATGGCGGCCCTCATTTGGGCCTGCGGCCCGTGGCGCCTCACCACGCACTTCGGGCAGATTAACGCGATTATCCTCGCCCTAATCCTGGCCGACTTCATGCGCCCGGCCACCCGCGTGCCGCGCGGCGTGCTGCTGGGTATTGCCGCCGGCATTAAGCTCACCCCGCTCGCCTTCGGCCTGCTGCTGCTCATGCGTAAGGACTGGAAGGGGCTTATCACCACGGCCCTAAGCTTCGCGGCAACCGTGGGTATCGCGTACCTCGTCGTACCCCAAGAATCGACGATTTACTGGTTCCAGGCGCTGCGCGAAACCTCCCGCGTGGGCTGGTTCAGCTACTTCGATAACGTGTCTATCATGGGCACACTCACCCACGCGGGCCTGCAGCACCAGCTGACCGCAACCGCCCTGTCGACCGTGCAGGTGGCCCTGACCCTGCTCATCGTTCTGGTGACGGCCGTTCTGCTGATCCCGCTGATTCGCGCCCGCGCGGTCGTGTCGCAGCTGGCGCTGACGGCTTTCATGATGCTGCAAATCTCGCCGATTAGCTGGTCGCACCACAACACCTGGTACCCGCTGATGCTGGCCGCCGTCGTCGTGGAAATCTTCCCGCTGTTTTACCGGTGGGCAAGCTCGTTCATTGCGACCCTCGGCGTTATCACGGCGAGCGTGGCGTTGGCGGGCATGTACATTTCCCCGTACTGGATTGTGCTGGCCTTCGCCCCGCACTTCAGCTCGGATAACATCCTCATGGTGCCCGAGGGCTCGCTGGGCCTCATGGCGGGCACGTCCCCGTACCAGTTCATGTACGTGTTCACGGTGGTGACCTTCTTCGTGTACCTGGTGCACCGCCAGCAGATTAATCGCGCCGCAGCCCGCGAGGGGGAACGCGTGACCGCCCTGGGCGCCGCATACTAGAAACCGTCGCGACCCGCGGCCGCGGAAGACCGCAGACGCAGAAGAGCCCCCGCATCCGATAGGGATGCGGGGGCTCTTCCAGTGTGCCGCCACGGGCTACGGGCGGCTAGTGGGTGCCGATGCTCCAGTCAGCCGAGGAGGTGCTACGCACCTGCAGGAGGTTCTTGCCGGTGCTCTTCCACTCCATGCTGCTCTTCATGTTCGCCACGCTGGTGCCGAACATGACGTCGCTACGGCTGGCGCTCAGCAGCGCGAAGCCGCGCTTGCTGTCCAGGCCCTTCGCCTCGAACTCCATGGTGGACTCGCCACCGTCGTAGGTGAAGGCGTAGTAGTTCATGTTCGTGTGGAACTTCTCGCCCTTGGCGTAGTTCGGTGCGGAGGATTCGTCGTACACGCGAATCAGCCACTCGCCCTTACCGTTGAGCTCCAGCTTGCGGGTGGGGCTGGAGGGGTTGGTGGTATCCAGCCACGCGGTGCCGCGGATGGGGGTGCGGTCGACGGTCATATCGATGACGCTCAGGCCGGTGGAAATCTCACCCTTCTCGGTGAGGCTGGTGATGTAGGCGCGGCTGCTCAGGTCGTCCGAGGGCTTGAACTCGTAGTAGACGATGCCCTTGGAAGCGTCGCCCTTCACCTTTTCGATGTCGATGTTCTTCTTATCCTCGGTGACGGTCTCCTTGTACTCCTTGTACTCGCCCTCGGGTAGCTTCGCCTCGGACGCGGTGGTCGAGGACGAGCCATCCGAAGACTGCGCGCTCGCCGAGGTGGAGGTGCCGTCCGCCTGGTTCGAGCGGTCGGAGGAGCCCGAGCCGCCGCGCGGCAGGAGCATCACGATGACCAGGATGAGGACGATCAGCAGGGCCAGCGCGGCACCGATGATGCCCAGAAGCTTGCCGCCGAATGGGCCCTTCTTCTTGGTCTCGGTATCGGCGGGCTGGGAGTTCTGAGGCTCGTGCTGAGACGCGGAATCAGCCTGGGGGACGTAGGGGTTGAACGCTGCGGCGGGCTGAGCCTGCTGGCCACCCTGCTGACCTGCCTGACCGGACTGGTCTGCCTGACCGGTCTGACCGGCGGGTTGGTAGGGGTTGTAGGGCTGGCCGCCGTGCTGCGGGGCGAACTGCTCACCCTGGAACTGGCCGGGCTGGCCGCCGTGCTGCGGGGCGAACTGCTCACCCTGGAACTGGCCGGGCTGACCACCGAAGGAATCGGCGGCACCCTGGTGCGGGTTCTGCTGGCCCGCGAAGTCCTGACCGGTAAATTCCTGGCCCGCGAAGTCCTGACCGGTAAATTCCTGGCCCGCGGGAGCCTGCGGAGCAAACTCCTGGGCGGCGAAGGCCTGGGGAGCCGCGACGTCGGCGGGGGCCGGGGCGCTTGCCTCGGGGGCCTGCGCGGGCTGCTCGGGCGAGGAGTGGAACTCAATCAGCGGGGAGTTCTCGACGGAGTGGGGCAGGGAAGCCTCGGAGGGGGCGGGCTCCTCAACCGGCTCGGCGGGTGCTACTGCCTCGGCAACGGGCTCTGCGGGAACGTCTGCGGAGACGGGGGCCACGGGAATCGTCGGGGCGGCGGGAGCCACCTCGGCAACAACCTGCTCGACCACAATCTGCTCGGATACGACGGGCTCTGCGGGAGCCTCCTCGGCCGGTGCCGCTGCCTCGGAAAGAGGCTCAGCAACGGGCTCCGCGGGGGTCTCCTGAACGGGCTCTGCGGGAGCCTCTGCGGCGGGGGCTTCGCCGGCGGGGTTCAGCACCTCTCGGGGCAGGGCGGTCTCCTGAACCGGCACCGGGGTCAGGTAGCGCATGGGCTTCGGCTCTGCCTCGGTCTGCTCGGCTTCAGTCTGCTCGGCTTCAGCCGACTCTGCGCCGGACTGCTCGGTCGCGATGGGCTCGGCCGCGACGGGCTCCGCGGGAGCCTCCCCGATCGGGACCGGAACCTCTGCGGAAATCTCGGTCGCCTCAACAGCAGGCTCCGCAACGGGTTCTGCGGGTGCCTCAGCGGCGGGCTCGGAGGCGCCCAGCGCCTCGGCGGACTCTTCCGAAATGAGCGGCTCGAGGGGAGCGTCATCGGCATCGATGGGCTCGGGGTCGGGCTCTTCGACCCACAGCTGCCAGCCATCGGGAACGGGACCCCAGGCCGGGTCGGGGCGCCAGGTGGGGGTGGGGGTCCAGCCTGCGGGCGGGGCGGGCCAATTGGGCGGCGGGTTGAAGACGAGTGCCATAAGGAAGCAGCCTTTCTGGTGCTGAAAACACCCCGGAAGAGCGGTCATCAGCGACTATGTATATGACGTGTATTATCGCTTCAAATTATGGCACAGCTTTATGGGTCAAAAGCCTTGCCTGGTCGTTTTTGAGAGGATTCACGGCATACTCTTCACTTTCGTAACATTCTGCGTTAATCCGCGGTTCAAGATTGGGGTTTGAGCTTAGGTTGAGGGTTTTGCGCGCGGTGCGCGATGCAACCGGAACGGCAGGAGTCCCCGCTCCCGTGACACCTCGTTCCGGTATCCACCCGAGCGGCCCGGCTAGGATTAAGGTATGAACACAACGCCGCCCCCCGCATCCCCACAAGCACCGTTCGGCCCCGCAGCCTCGGGCCGCTCCTCCCGCACCGACGGCCTGGCCTACCATCGTCTTTCGCACGCCGACCCGGAGACCCGCTGGTACTCACCCCTGCTGGAGGGCCTGCTCGGCATCGTCGTCTTCATTGGCCTGTCCCTCATGCTGTCGCTCCTCATGGCCGCGGCTGCTATGGGTTCGGGTCTTTCCCTGCGCGAGATTACCGAGAACCGCTCCCTCGTTATGGAGCACCCGGCGCTGTTCGCCCTGACCTTCCTCTCGCTCATCGCCATCGTGCCTTCGCTCTTTCTTGCACGCCTGGTGGTGGGCCCGAAGCCCTGGGGCCTGATTCATTCGGTGGCGGGCCGCCTGCGCCGTTCGCTCCTGTTGCCGTACCTGGGCTTGGGCTTCGTGATCTACGGTATCTACTACGCAGTGATGGTGGCGGTGAGCGGTGCGTCCCTGCCCGATTACCGTTATTCGCAACCTTCACAGGTTGAATTTTGGGTTATTGCGGTGCTGATCCTGCTTCTGGTGCCCGTGCAGTGTTACGCGGA
Organism: Rothia sp. HMSC062F03; assembly: GCF_001836905.1. Lineage (NCBI taxonomy): Bacteria > Bacillati > Actinomycetota > Actinomycetes > Micrococcales > Micrococcaceae > Rothia > Rothia sp. HMSC062F03. Next base: position 15,779 of record NZ_KV830885.1, read on the forward strand.
GGAGCTCGCCTACCGCGGGTTCATGATGCAGACGCTGGGCCGCTGGGTGCGCACCCCCTGGCTGCCGATTGTGCTGCCGGCGGCGCTCTTCATGTTCTCCCACACTTACGATGCGTGGGGCCTGGGCTTCGTGTTTGCGATGGGCGTGTACGCCGGGTTCCTGTGCTGGTACACCGGCGGCCTGGAGGCCTCCGTCAGCCTGCACGTGGCCAATAACGTGACCCTGCTGCTGCTCTCTCTTGTGGCGGGTCTGGACCCCTTCGCCTCCGAGGGGGTGGCCCCCATGGACGCGCTGCAGGGCATCGCGCTGGAAGGTGTGTACGTGGTGCTCGCCTGCCTGATCTTCAACGCACGCGCTCGCCGCGGCGAGGTTTCACGTGAAACGCAACCGCTCAAGGTTGATAACTAGGGTCTGCGATGGCCGGGGCCCGCGATACCTAGCGCATGCGGCGGGTAGCCCTCGCCCGACTATCTGCCCGCCGCCGCCCCATCCTGGCCCCATCTGGACTTTCACCCCGACTCACCCCGTCAACACCCAAGAAAAGGTAGGGTTAAACCATGACTGTTGATGCTGTAAAAAATATTGAAGACCTCGCCGCATTCGTGGCGGAGTCGCCGGTCTCCTACCTCGCCGCGCGCACGGTGGCGCGTCGCCTGCAGGCCGCCGGGTTCACCGAACTGGTCGAAACCGAGGCCTGGGAGCCGCAGGTCGCAACCGGCCGCCACTTCGTCGTCCGTGACGGCGCGATTATCGCCTGGGCTGGCGGCGCGAAGGCGCAGAAGGCAAGCGGCTACCGCGTGCTGGGTGCGCACACCGACTCGCCCTCCCTGAAGATCAAGCCCTCCTCCTCCATCACCACGAAGGGCTGGCACCAGATTGCCGTCGAGAACTACGGCGGCGCACTGCTGAACTCCTTCCTGGACCGCGAGCTGTGCGTGGCGGGTCGCCTCACCGTCCTTGAGGGCGGGGAGCTGAAGGACCGCCTGGTGCGCACCGGTCCGATTGCGCGCATCCCGCAGCTGGCGCCGCACCTGGACCACAAGCGCAACGAACTGGTACTGGACAAGCAGTTCAACATGTACCCCGTGTGGGGCGTGGACCCGGCGGAGAACGACGTGCTCGGCTACATGGCGAAGCACGTGATTGACGGCGAGCCGGTCGACCCGCAGAACATCGTGGGTTACGACCTGTTGTTCGCTGATTCGCAGCCGCCACGCCGTTTTGGTGCGGATCAGGAGCTGTTCGCTTCCGGCCGCTTGGATAATCTGTCTTCGGTGCATGCGGGTTTGACCGCCCTGGAGCGTTACGTTGCCGATAATGCGGATGAGCACGCCACCGAGACCGTGATGCTTGCGGCCTTCGACCACGAGGAGCTCGGCTCCGAGTCGCGTAGCGGTGCGGCCGGCCCGTTCCTGGAGGATATTCTGGTGCGCCTGTCCGCTGCGCGCGGTGAGAGCACGGAGGAGTACCGCCGTTCGGTGGCGGCCTCGTTCTGCCTGTCGGCTGATGCCGGTCACCTGGTGCACCCGAACTATCAGGGTCACCACGACCCGACCGTTCAGCCACTGCCCGGTGGTGGCCCGCTGCTGAAGATTAACGCGAACCAGCGTTATGCGACGGATTCGGTGGGTGCTGGCGTGTTTGCTGCGGCGTGTGCGAAGGCTGGTGTGCCGTATCAGGAGTTCGTGTCGAATAACAATATGCCGTGTGGTTCGACGATTGGCCCGATTACGGCGACTCGCCTGGGTATGCGCACCGTGGATGTGGGTATTGGTTTGCTGTCGATGCATTCGATGCGCGAGATGTGCCATGTGGACGATATGGCGTACATGACGCGCGCGGTGGAAGGCTTCTTCCGCCTCTAAAATGAACCCCGCTGAGGTATGAACAGCTGGGGGAAGGGCGCCGGGAACCTAAGGTTCCCGGCGCCCTTATTTTTTAAAAATTTTTCGGGGGTGTTTACCTCTTGAATAGGGTCTATGTGTACTGTAAAGTAACCCACAATACGTTATACACGTGTTGCACACTACTTGTTTTTGAGAAGTTTTCACCAATGATGGTGCACCATCAGCTCGTCACCGGCGTAGCGAGCGAACCCCCACATGAAAGGCGGTTCCCATGTTCTTCGATATTTCTCTGATCCCGCTGGCGGTTTTGCTCATTGTGGGTCAACTGAAAAAAGCACCACCAAGGTTGCTAAACAACCCTAGCTATCAAAAGGAGAGGGAGCAGGTGCTAAAGCACCGGCGCATCCTGGATACGCTCGGCGTGGGTTTTGCTCTTGCCCTGATGATTATTCAGTGGGGTAACCCCGCGTTATCGCTTGCCTTTCAGGCGTTCGTTATTTGGTTGATTCCCAGCCAGCTGTATGATCTCTGGCAGAAGTTCAATGTGCCGCGTGGGGTACTCTTCGCGTGTGCTGTAGCCCTGATCGTTATTGAGTTTGGGTTGGCGCTCCTACCCTAACCTGCACCCTATAACAGTTGTGGCGGTGACCGAACAACGGTCACCGCCACAACTATTTTTAAACAGACTCAGATTAGACGGGGTTCGATTAGACAGGGTTGTCGGGGCTGGGCAGGGTTACCACCTCAGACCAGCGAGTATCCTTAGCGGCCGCACGGTTCGCGTCGCTCTTCTGCTTCACATCGGCTGGCGCCTGCCGCGCCCACGCCTCAAAAGCAACAATGTAGTTCTCGGGGTAGTTTGCCGCGAGCAGCTCCTGGCGGGTCGGGAAGTACTCCTTACCCTCTCGAATATCGACGTAGTTGCTTGCCTTGTAGGGGTCGGCGCTCTGGATGTCAGTGCGCGGGCCGGAGGCTACCTTTCCGCTTGCCACGTTATTGTCATCGATAGCGCGTACCCACGCCGCAGCGTAGGTGTGATCGGCCTTGTTCTTCTCGTACAGTGCCAGGCACTCGGATCCTGCTGATTCAGCTTCGGCGCGGGTGGGGAAGTTCGCCTGGTTGCGCACAACATGCCGCGCGGAGACGTAGGAGGGCAGTGCAGTGCCACGGTCGGCGCTGATGGCTTCCTGCTGCTTGAGGGTTTCAGCTTTCGCGGCTTCGTCAGGTTCAAGGCAGGGGGTGGAGCTCTTCTTCGCCGCGGAAGAGGAAGCGGACCCGGTGGCGCTTGAAGCTGACGGGGAGGAAGTCACGGTCGTGTTCGAGGATGCGGGAGTGTTTGATGCCGTGCTGGTGGAGCTACCGCAGGAGGCAAGAAGCAGGGGAAGAATCGCCAGCGCGGCACCGCGTCGTAGACCGCTGGAACGGAACGAAAGAAGAACAGGGGTGTGGGTCATGAGACCACCTCACAAGAGGGATGGAACGATATATTGCGTCTCAGTATATGTTGGACGGTGTAGCGTGTGGGGTGTTTTGCAAATACCCACACGGAATGGCAAAAATTTCAGCGAATTATCTGGAGTATTTAATCACTGTTAGTAGATTACGGCTTGTCAGAAGTATTTAAAGGGGAAGGAAAAGGCAATATTGGTTTTACTGAAAAAGACACATATTTTCATTGACCATATATCAAATTTGTAGGTATAGTGGGGCACAATACCTTACTACACCCACGTTATGAGGTGGCCCCATGGCTCTCACCCCGAAGACCTTCTCCGACCGCAGCAGCATTGTACGATGCGGTACCATCGCGGTTGTCCTGCCCCTGTTTCTTGCTGCCTGCGGTGGTGCGAACACCGCGGCAAGCAACACCTCCTCACCCTCCACGGCGAGCGCCTCAGCAACGGCAAGCACCACGCCGCCCGTCAGCTGCTCCTCATACTCTGCCGAAGATCTCGCCTCAGCAGAAGCCGCCAAGCCCGTCCCGCGCACCGATGAACAGTACCCCGCGTACATCCAGTACCGGAACATCCTCGCAGACGGCGGCCACATCATTGAGCCCAGCGAAATCGACAGCAAGTGCCACGCCGCACTCAAAGCAGGGCGGAGCACCCTCCCCGAATACGTTCAAAACATTGATGCCTACAACGCCCGCCCCAGCGTCGGAGTCACCGACCCCTTCGCCGGTAGCGAGTACCGAGACATCAAGAACCGCAACGAATTCATCCCCCACCGCGCAGACCTGGAAGAAGCCGCCTACCCCGAGATGATTATTCGTCTCTACGAAAAGTGGTACGAGGCAGCCCCCGCAGACATCAAGACGCTCAGCGACGCGAACCGTGCACGATTCCTCGCCACGAGCGCCTACCAGCAGTGGAAGGCCCAGCCCCAAACCCCCAGCAGCTCCCGCGCATAAACCCACTCACGCATAAGCCCACTCAAAAACAGTTGTGGCGGTGACCGAATAACGGTCACCGCCACAACTCTTTAACGGGTTATCACCGGGCTTATTTCTTGGGGGAGGGGCTACTTGCCCTTCACCTCGCGTGCCAGAGCCAGCAGCTCCTCATGCACCGTCGTATCGCCCGTAACCTCCGGGTGGAAAGAAATACCGATCAGGTTGCCCGAACGCACACCCACAATCTTCCCCTCATGACGAGCTGTCACCTGCACACCCTCACCAGTGCCGGTCACAATCGGCGCACGAATAAACGCCGTATCAATAACCACCTCATCACCGGCAGGGGTCAGCCACGGCAGGCGCACCTCCGCAGAATCAACCTGCGAACCAAAAGCGTTACGACCCACGGAAACGTCCAAAACACCCAGCGACTGCTGACCCGGTGCCGGATCATCAATACGCTCCGACAACATAATCAGGCCAGCGCACGTGCCCAGGGTCGGCATGCCCGAAGAAATCGCCTCAATCAGCGGTTCACGCACACCAAAAATACGGGTCAGACGGTCAATCGTTGACGACTCACCACCCGGCAGAACCAGCGCATCCAGACCCTCAAGCTGCTCACCGGTACGCACCCAGCGCACCTGCGCACCCAGGGACTCCAGCATCAGCGCATGCTCACTCACGCCGCCCTGCAACGCCAAAACACCAACCGTCAAACCCTCACCCGGCAAAACACCGGTAGGCTGAACCTTCTCAACCATCACCGCTCCCTTCACAAAACAACAAACACAACAAACGCAAGGAGGGTGGGACCCGCCTCAGCGAACCCCACCCCCTCATCAAACACTCACCCCGAATACGGGGTGCGCGCACGAATTACCAGCCGCGCTCCGCCAGGCGGTGCGGTGCCGGAATGTCAGCAACGTTAATGCCGACCATAGCCTCACCCAGGCCGCGAGAAGCCTCAGCAACCTTCTCCGGGTCATTGTAGAAAGCAGTAGCCTTCACAATAGCCTTCGCACGAGCAACCGGGTCGCCCGACTTGAAGATACCGGAGCCAACGAACACGCCGTCAGCGCCCAGCTGCATCATCATCGCAGCGTCGGCGGGGGTAGCCACACCACCAGCGGTGAACATCACCACGGGCAGCTTACCGGTCTGAGCAACCTCACGAACCAGCTCGTACGGTGCAGCCAGTTCCTTAGCCTTCACGTACAGTTCATCAGGCATGGTGTTGTACAGGCCCTGCAGCTCAGCAATCTGACGCTTAATGGTGCGGATGTGCTTGGTCGCCTCAGAGACGTCACCGGTGCCAGCCTCGCCCTTCGAGCGAATCATAGCGGCACCCTCGGTGATACGGCGCAGAGCCTCACCCAGGTTGGTAGCACCGCACACGAACGGAACCTTGAACTGGTGCTTGTCAATGTGGTTCACGTAGTCAGCGGGGGAAAGAACCTCAGACTCGTCAATGTAGTCGACCTTCAGGGTCTCCAGGATCTGAGCCTCAACGAAGTGGCCGATGCGTGCCTTCGCCATGACCGGGATCGAAACAGCATCAATGATGCCCTCAATCATGTCCGGGTCAGACATACGAGCCACGCCGCCCTGCGCACGAATATCCGCGGGAACGCGCTCGAGAGCCATGACGGCAACAGCGCCAGCATCTTCAGCGATCTTAGCCTGTTCGGGGGTGACGACGTCCATGATGACGCCGCCCTTGAGCATGTCGGCCAGGCCGCGCTTAACAAGCGGGCTGCCGGTTACGGTGTTGTTATCAGTCATGACCTTATCTTCTCACGTTCTGAGTGTTCGCGCGCACTCACGGGGTCGGATTTTCTGTTCTCTGACACAGTACGACCCCAAGTTCACGTCAGAATGACACAAAACGTCATGAAAAGCGGTCAGGGTAGGGCGGTTCATGGGCTGAGCAGGCCCGGCTGAGCAGACCCGCCGGATGCACGCAGGTCGCCTCCCATAAACTCACACCCCGAGCGGCCATAAGGCAAGATTTTGCTCACGGTGAGCATCTACTCACCCGCACAGAACATCGGTAAAATACAGAAGCTACGCCCGCACTCGTCCTCATGCGGAAGCCTCACGGCCCAGGGAACGAGCAAAACATTTTGGGCACCCTGGCACCCGCACACTCGCGGACATCAGCCGTCTATCAGACGCACACCATGAACCAGCCGCCACATCCAAAAGGAACACACCAAATTGCTTGAAGTCATCATTGCCCTATCGCTGGCAATTCTTCTGGGTAATATCCTCGCCCATAAAATACGGATAACCCCCGCCATTCTGCTCATTTTCCTGGGGCTTGTGCTGGCGCTCATCCCCGTTCACGCCATGCACGAGGTGCGCGAGGTCGGGCTGCCACCGCACGTGATTCTCGAAATCTTCCTGCCCGTGATGCTGTTCTGGGAGACCCGAAACACCTCCTGGCGTGAGGCGCGCGCTCGTCTGCGCGGCATTCTGCTCTCGGGCACGGTGCTCGTAATTTTCACGGCGTTCGTTATCGCCTGGGTGCTTCACACATTTATGGGCGTCTACCTGTGGCATGTGGCGCTGATTATCGGTGTGGCGCTCGCCCCCACCGATGCTGTGGCCGTGGCAACGCTCAACGGCAAACTCCCCAAATCTTCCATCACCACCCTTAAAGCGGAAGCACTCATTAACGACGGCACCACCCTAGTTCTTTTCGCACTCGCCCTGCAGCTTGCGGGTGGTCATGAACTTACCCTGGGGACTGCATCCGGAATGTTCTTCTTCTCGTTCCTGATTGGAACTCTCGTTGGCCTGGCCGTCGGATGGGGTGTAGATAAGCTGCGTGCGCACATCGGCAACCCCATGAACTTCAGCGTGTTCATGTTTACCGTGCCGTTTATTGCTTTCTTCCTGGCTGAAGAGATCGAGCCTTTTGAGGGCATGAAAGGTTCCGGAGTGGTGGCTGTGGTGGTCGCCGCTTTCTACCTGACCTATCGCGGACCGGATACCATCAAACCCCAAAACCGTTTCTACGGTCTGCCCATCTGGTCGTTTGTCTCCTATGTCATGAACGGTGCGCTCTTCGTGCTCGTGGGTGTTCAGCTGCCCAGCGCCACAGCGCCTGTGGATGATGTTCTTCGTGAATACAACTATGCGTGGGCTTTGACGTTCGCCGTGATTGTGGTGGCATGGCTTGTTTCCATTGCGGCGCGTTTTATTTTCCTGCACGTCTCGATCGGTATTATTCGTGCCCTTGACCGTTCAGAAAAACAGAAGCAGCTGCGCACAACTTTCCGTGGCCGTGTAGTGAGTACCTTTGCGGGACTGCGCGGCGGTGTTTCCCTCGCGGTGGCTCTCTCCGTGCCGACTGATGTTCCCGCGCGTGACTTTATTATCTTTGTTGTTGCGGGCGTGGTTCTGCTGTCGATGGTGGTTCAGGGGATGCTCCTGCCGCTCGTTATTAGGTGGGCGAAAATTCCGGTTGATACCACCGAAGAAGATGAGATTAATGAAGCAATCCGCACGATCATTGCCGAGTCCTTCGACTCTGTGGCTGAGATCGGCCAGGAAATTGGTGCACCACAGTGGATTATCGACCGCATTGCCGACGAACAGATGTACAACGCGAGTATACACCGCAACCTGCACGCCGTTCGTAAAGACGGTGCGAATGCGCCGGAAGAAGCCCGCCGCATTATTGAAGCGGGCGACCTTGAGAAAGAGCTGCGCCTGCGGCATTTGGAGAAGCAACGCAGCGTGCTCAAGCGCCTGCGTAATGAGCGCATAATCGACACGAATGTGCTCCACGCGATTCAGGAAATCCTGGATATTGAGGAGGTTCGCGTGCTTGGTCCGGTTGAGCTCGAATAGCTCACACTCCTACATGCGATACGTATGAGGCGAGGCGCCCCACCCCCAACAGCGGGGGAGGGGCGCCTCGTTACTTTTTATGCCTAAACCTCTAGACTCACCACCACGTGAAGGCGGTACAATACACTAGCCCGTTTTTCGCGCGAACCACGCCTCTTACCGCGTCATTCATCGCGCACCGGACGCAACACAGACCAGAACCACAAGAATCGATGACACCTCAGCAGACTGAAAACAACGCGCCTAAAAACGGTGCCTCCGAAAACCCCGCCCCCAACAACAACGCACCCGCCGCAGGACACCGCCCGCACGGCGTAAGCGAAGACCCGCAGAACATCTACCTGCTCAAAGACGCCCCCATCCTCAAGGCGCTCCTCTCCCTCGGCGTGCCCATGGCACTCGGCCTCGCCATCACCAGCGTCTACAACGTGGTGAACTCCTACTTCGTCGGCCACTACGGCGGCACCGAAGACCTCGCCGCCACCAGCTACGGCGTGCCCGTCTTCGGCGTCATCATGGCGATTGCAGGCCTGTTCGGCCTGGGCTCCTCAACCCTCGCCTCCCGCAAGCTCGGTGAAGGCCAGCCCGCCCACGAAATTCACCGCGTCACCTCCTTCGCCCTCTACTCGGCGCTCGGCGCCGGTGTTATCGCGGCGGCTATCGGCTTCATCCTCGCCGACCCGATCACCGGCATCATGGGTGCATCCGGCGGCTCCTACGAACCGACCCGCATCTACGTGCACCTCATGTTCCTCGGCGCGCCCCTCGCCATCGGCATGTTCACCCTCGAACAGCTCGTGCGCTCCGAAGGTTACGCCAAGCAGTCCATGTACGGCATCATCGTCGGCACCGTCGTCACCTGCATCTTCGACGTGCTGTTCATCGCCGTCATGGGCATGGGCATCGCCGGTGCCGGTTGGGCGATGCTGCTGGCGAACGGCGCATCCATGCTGTACTACCTGCTGTTCCTGATGCGTCAGAGCGAGAACTTCTCCGCGAACATCCGCGACTTCTCCCTCGACCCCGCCATCATCAAGCCCGTGGTCGCGGTCGGTGCCGCCGAACTCATTCAGAGCCTCAACCTGATCTTCGCCGCCCTGCTGCTGAACAACCTCGCCGCCTCCTACGGTGACGACACCGTGGCGGCGTTCGGCCTGGCAATGCGCCTGAACATGGTGCCCGAAATGCTGTGCATGGGCCTGTGCATGGGCGGTATCCCGCTGTACGCCTACGCGTACGGTGCCCGCAACGGCGCCCGCGTGAAGCAGGCGCTGCGCACCGCAACGATCCTGTCCGTGGCAACTTCCGTGGCGCTCACTATCCCGGTGCTGATTTTCCGCCGCGAACTGCTTGCCGTGGTTGGTGATGAGCGCCTGGTCTCCACCGGCGAAGAGGTCTTGGTCGCGCTGATGCTTGCCGCCGTGTTCAATGCGGTTAGTATCGTGTTTGTTTCCTGGTTCCAGGCGGCCGGTAAGGGCGGCCCGGCAATGCTGATGACCCTCGGCATTGCGCTGCTGTTCTTCCCCGCCGTGTACTTCGGCAACATGTGGTTCGGCTTTAAGGGCCTGACCTGGGCGTTCCCTTTCACCCAGGTGCTCGCCTGCGCGCTGGGCCTGGTGCTGTTCCTCGCCACGGGTGGCGCGAAGGTACCGCCCGCTGAGCCTGAGGTAGAAGCTGAAGGTTCAGAGGATTCGGACGTTCAGGCTGCCGCCGCATCGAAGGCATAAACGCCTCTGAACGCGAGCGCTCGCCAGCACCTACGCGGCGAGCACCTACGCAGTCAGCGTTTACACGAAAGCTCCGGACTCCCGCATAGGAGCCCGGAGCTTTTACGTTAGTTTTACGGCGGTAAAGCGCTAGTTCTTCCACCAGGAATCAAAAATCGTTACCGGAGTGGTGCGCTTATGGCGGCTACGCAGGTAAATCTGCTCCAGCTTCGCAGCGGCCGCCTCGTCGATTTCCTTACCCTCCAGGTAGTCATCAATCTGCGGGTACGTCAGACCCAGCTCATCCTCATCGGTACGGCCGGGCACGCCGTCCAGCAGGTCAGCCGTCGGCGGCTTAGCCCACAGACGCTCAGACGCACCCAGCACACGCAGCAGCAGCTGGTTCTGGCGCTTATTCAGGCCGTACAGCGGCAGCAGGTCCGCGCCGCCGTCACCGAACTTCGTGAAGAAACCCGTAATGGACTCCGCCGCATGGTCGGTACCCACCACCAGGTAGCCGGGGCCGCCAGCAATCGCGTACTGGGCAATCATGCGGGCGCGCGCCTTCACATTACCCTTGTTGAAATCGCTGATCTGCTCGCCGGTCGCGGCAGTGTAGGCGGTGTCGAAACCATCCACGGCTTCGGCAATGTTGAAGGTCAGGGAGCGGTTGGGCTGGATGAAACGCAGCGCCTCCTGCGCGTCCTCTTCGTCGTGCTGCACACGGTAGGGCAGGCGCACCGCCACGAACTCAGTGGTGCGGCCGCGCTCATTGAGACGGTCGACCGCCAGCTGGCAGAGGCGACCCGCCAGGGTGGAGTCGATACCGCCGCTGATGCCCAGTACCAGGCCGCGGCTTCCGGTGGCTTCCAGGTAGTCGCAGATGAACTGGATGCGGCGCTCCACTTCTTCGCGTGCCTGCTCTTCGGTCATGTTGGGCTTGACGCCCATTTCACGGATGATCTGTGCCTGTAATTCACGCATGACTTAAGTGTACGCTCCACCTTATAGCCAGCGCGGTGAACCGCCGAGGGAGGCGAGGTAGTGTTCCACACGGTGCGCTCAGCGCGGCGCACGCGGCGGGTTCAGTGGAGATTTGGCCTCCCGCTAGTTCCACAAATACGCAGTGTACTCACAGGTAAAAACCCTGCGCGGCAACCCGCGCGGTTGTTAGCATGAACATACGGTTCAAATGCCGTTCAAAATAGCCGCTGATGAGGGAAAACGCCCCCACACCCGCTACGCCACAGAACACGTCAACCAAGGACGGTGAAGACAGCACCATGGCAAAAACAAAAACTGAACTCTACGACGAGCTCGTAGACATCGAAACCAGCCTCGAAAACCACCCGCTCACCTCCGGGAAAATCGCGGAGGCGAACATCCTCATCGAGCAGATGAAGGAGCAGGGCGCCACCCAGGAAGAAATCAATGAGGCACTCATCCGGCAGGGGCTGCCTTCCCTCGTGGAGATAGGTAAGAGTACCCTGCTGCAGTCTTTCAGCTTCTGGAAGCTGAATCACCGCAAGTCCAAGGTGGAAGCCGCCATTGAGAAGCTCAACCGTAAAGAAGCCCGCCGGCGCTAACTAGGCCGCCTCGGGCAGAGTGAGGCAAGCAAATACCCCCGGCAGATGCGTACGGCATCCACCGGGGGTATTTCTTTCAAAGGAATATCAGTGGCTTAGATTTTCAAAGACGCTCTCATAACGGTCAACGAAGTCCGCCGCCGCGTTCAGAAGCTCCTCCTGGTCGAGGGCGTCCCGAGTAGCTGACAGCGTCTCATCCTCGCCGTTCTGAACCTGTAATTCACGCATAACCTAAGTCTACGCCGCAGACATAACAGCCCACAGAAAGAGCCGTGTCGGGGCAGAAAACTCTACCCCGACACGGCCCTCACATCCGCATCCGACTAGCGGTTATTCAGCACGCGCACGTTGTAGCGGTGCAGGAACGCCGCCATCGCGCCACGCTCAATCGGCTGAACCGGGCGGAACGAACCATCCGGCCAACCCGTCGTAATCCGCTGATCGGCCAACCACGCAATCTCGCGGTAGAACTGGCTGCCGGTCGACACGTCGCTAAACGGCGATACCGCAGGAGCCGAATATGCCGGCGAACCCGCGTAACGGTAGAAGAACGCCGCCATCGCGTCACGGTTCACCGCATCATTCGGGCGGAACGTACCATCCGACCAGCCGGTCGTAATGCCGCGGGCGCGCATCCACTCAATCTCCTTGTAGAACGGGTGGTCGCGCGGCACATCCTTGAAGCTCGGGGTGCTCGGCGCGGTGAACTGCGGCGAACCCGCCATGCGGTAGAAGAACGCCGCCATCGCGCCGCGCTCCACCGAACCGTTCGGGCGGAACGTGCCGTCCGGGTAGCCGGTCGTAATGCGACGCTGAGCCAGCCAGTTAATGTCGTTCACGAACGGGTAATCCGCCGGAACATCCTTAAAATGCGCACTCTCGGCGGGAGCCTCGGAGGACGACGACACGCGCAGAACCTGAGCACGCTCACCGGCCGCCCCGTTCACGCCCGACAGGTCGCCGGTCGCGTTGTGCATGTGCAGGAACAGGGCAGAGCCCTTCGCCTCACCGCTGCGGTGCGCCACCAGGTTCGTGCCCGGCGCATCCACGAACAGGTTCGGAACGCCCGCCGAATCGCCGCTGAACCACAGCGCCGGGGTGGCGTAGTTGAACGACACCGACTCGGTCGTATCCACCACGGTCGTAGCGGAGAACGCGCTCGCGGTGGTCACCGAGTACGAAATCTCGGTCGACTCAGCCTCGGGGTCCAGGCCCAGAACGCTCAGCGGAACACTCATCACCAGGGTGTTCGAATCCATGATGTTCGTATCGGTATCGCCCCAGGTGCCGTTCAGCGGGTACAGGGCGTTGGCGATTGCGTGCCACTTGCCGTCCAGGCCGCGCTGCGAAACCTTCACGAGCGGGTAGTCCAGGCCCTTCTCGCGCACCGTCTGCAGGCGGTAATCGGTCGTGCCATCCTTATCGGTGTCGATGAAGACGTAGTAGGTGCCGCGCGGGGTCACCTCCGACCAGTTACCCCAGGTCGAAATACCGAAGGACAGCTGCGCCTGCGAGGTGTCCTGACCGGCAGCCTTCAGCGCCGCCACGTTCGAGGTGGCACCCACGTACTGCAGGTCCATGCGGGAATCCGAACCCACACCCAGCTTCGCGGTCGGGATGCGCGGGCTCGAAGCGCCCAGCTCGAAGGCACCCAGCAGGGAGCGGTAACCGCCCTGATTCACGGCGGTGCCCTCAACGGACAGGCGCTGCTCCAACGCACCGGCGCCGTTCGAATCGAAGTGGATATCCGCACCGGCCACGCGCAGCGCGCTCACCGGCTTCGGGGCCACGTGCAGGGGCATACGCAGGGTCTTCACCGCGGCCGAGGAATCAGCATCGGTCAGGATCAGGCGGCCCGAGGCGCTCGCAATGTACTGGCGGGCACCCGAAATGGTCACCATGCCGGTCGAGTAGTTCAGCGAATCCTGGGTCGGGTACATCGAGGGGTCGATGGTCTTCTCAAGCTTCGACGGGTCGATGCGCACCGTCACGGTGAACGTGGCGGTCTGGCCGGCACCCACCGATACCGACTGCGGGTAGGAGAACTCCACACCCGGGATGCTCGTGCTGCCGTCGTAAGATACGGCGTAGGTGTGCGCGACCGAATCGGTGTTCTCAACGCTCACGCGGTGCTGCAGGGTCTGCACGCCGGCGTTCGGGGTGTACTCAACCACGCCGAAGGTATCCGAAACCTGCTCGGGGCGGGCGGCGTTGAACAGCATCACGCGGTCGGCCACCGCCGCACGCGTGTTGATGCGGCCGGTACCCACGCGGTCCACCGCGTAGGGGTTGCCCCAGGCGTCCTGCATGCGGTGGTCGGCGGTGTTCATGATGGCGGTCTTAATCATGCGCGGGCCGTACTCCGGGTGCGCCTGCATAATCAGCGCCGCAACACCCGCCACGAACGGCGTGGACATGGACGTACCGGTCTTTACGGTTGCCTCGGTACCGCCGCCAACCAGGATCGAGGAAATGTTCGTGCCCGGTGCCGCAACGTCCGGCTTCGTGATGCCGTGCGAGCCGTGCATACCGCGCGCGGTCGAGGTGTTCGCCTGATCCAGCTTGCCGTTCTGCACGCGAATCGACTCGCGCAGGTTCTCGCCGAGCTGCAGGGTCAGGTTGCCCGAATCAATCTGGGAGGAGAGACGCTCCACCTGGCTCTTGGCCAGACGCACGCCCGGAATAGCGGAGTTGCCGCCGATAGCGGTGTCGCCCACCTCCGTGTCGGAGGCGATGACCACGCCGGTCGCGCCGGCAGCCTGCAGGTTATCGAAGCGCACGCGCGAACCGCAGGGTGCGGTGCCGTCGGCCTCAGCCCAGTCGATGAGGGCCCACTTGCCCTTCAGCGCCGCGGCCTCCTCCTCGGTGAAGGCCTCGCACGCGTAGCGGTTGCGGGTTGCGGCACGCACCACGGTGCCGCGCAGCTGCTCCTCGGTCGCCTTCGAGTAGTCGAAGCTCACCGAGTAGTCGCCGTAGGTGTCCGCCTCGTTCGCGGGGGAGAGAATCTTCACGCGGTCAGCCATCTGGGTCGAACCAATCGAGTTCGCCACGGTCAGGCTGTAGGCGCTGGTGCCGGGGCCGCCCGAGTTGGAGTAGGTATCGCCCACGGCGTTGTAGTTGTTGGCGTTACCCGCCGCGACCACGGAGAGGATGCCCTCGCGGTAGAGGGAACCGACCGCGTAGTTCACGGTCTCGTCGAACACGCCGAACTCGTTGCCCAGCGACAGGTTCGCGATGTCGGCGCGGTCCGAAAAGTCGCCGTCATCGTTGGGGTCGAGCACGCGGTCAAGGCCCAGGGGAACGAACGCGGTGGTGCCCTTACAGCCGAAGATGCGCAGGCCAATCAGCTGGGCCTCCGGTGCGGAGCCCGGGCCGATCTTCATGTCCTTGAGCTGCTCCTCGGTGAGCTTGGAGTAGTCGCCGCGGAAGGTCGAGCCGTCCGCGTTCACGCCGTAACCCGCCGCGGTACCGGCCACATGGCTACCGTGGCCGCCGCAGTCCAGCGGGTTCGCGTCCGGGTGGGGAGTGGAGGTCTCCTTCTTAGCGGAGTTGTAGTCGTCACCGACCAGGTCGTAGCCGCCCAGGAACTTCTTCGGGTCGTAGGTGCCCTCGGGAATCGTGTCGGAGGCTTTTGCCTTCTCGTAGGCCTCCTTAGTGCCGGGGCCGCCCAAATCGGCGTGAGTGTAGTCGATGCCGGTATCGAGCACGACAATCTTCACGCCCTTGCCGGTGTAGCCGGTGGAGGCGGTGTTCTGTGCGTGCTGCTGAGCCCACACGGAGAGGGTATCGGTATCGAGCACGGAACCGGTGTTCTGCGGCGCCATGTCCTCAATGATGCTGATGCGCTCAACATCGGAACGGTTCGCCAGCGCGCGAATCTGCTCGACGTTACCGTAGAGCGCCACGCCGCGCATCGTGTTGTGGGTGGTGTACAGAACCTGCGCGCCGGATTCCTTCGCGGCGGAGGCGCCCTGCTGCTGCACGCTGGCGCGGATTGCCTGCACCTGTGCTTGCGCGTTTACGGGGGCCTGCGCGCGGGAGCGGACCGCATCCGGCTGGGTCTGCGCGTACGCACCCTGACCCTTGAAGCGCACGAACACGGCGCGTTCGCCGGTTGCGCCGTCCAGGCTGGGGGAGAGCACCTCGGTCGGGTTCGGCGTCTCGGCGGATGCGCTACGCGGCGCATCCACGTCGCCGCGCACCACGCCGGGTGCGGCGTACGCCTGGGTTCCGAAGGGCAGGGAAGTCAGCCCGAGGGTCAGGCCCAGCACTAGGGCGCCGCAGCCGCGGGCTACGCGCCGAAGTCCTCGCGGTGGCCGCGAACCCTTCGGAGCGGGGGTAGCTTCAGGGAGAATAGCCACTGAATGCTCCTTGATTCTCTTGTAATGGTGTGTTTCTAGGGGGTCTTCAGCCCGTGCTTCAACGACGGGGTTCAAGCGGGCGCTGAAAGAACCCTCACCATTGTCTCAAGGAGAGGGGTGTTTAACCTAGTCAGACTCGTGAAACACCGCGGTGCGGAACGTAACAACGGCGAGGGGGCCGTACCGGGCAGCATTGCTGCGCGCGGTACGACCCCCTCGCCCATGACCGGAATCAGTCGCTGACCAGAATTAGCCGCTGACCGGAACCAGCCGTGACTCACCGGCACCTCAGCCGGGGCGGCACCCCTGCCTACGCGGTGAGCCGGTCAGCAGGTCAGCCGGGCCTCACTACTGGTCGGCGCTGTACCCCAGCACACTCGTGCTGTAGCGGAACACGAACGCCGCCATAGCGTCGCGGTGCACCGGCTCCACCGGGCGGAACGAACCATCGGGCCAGCCGGTGGTCACGCCCTGCGAGGCCAGCCAGCTGATCTCGCGGTAGAACAGGTTATCCGTCGAAACGTCCGTGAAACGGGCCTGGGCGGGAGCCTCGTACGCGGGCGAACCTGCGTAACGGTAGAAGAACGCGGCCATCGAGTCACGGTTCACCGAGGAATCGGGGCGGAACGTGCCGTCCGACCAGCCGGTCGTGATGCCCTGGGCCTTCATCCACTCAATCTCCTTGTAGTAGGGGTGGTTGAGCGGAACGTCCTTGAAGCTGGGCGTACTCGGGGCGGTGAACTGCGGCGAGCCGCTCATGCGGTAGAAGTACGCTGCCATGGTGGCGCGGTCCATGTTGTTCAGCGGGCGGAAGGTGCCGTCCGGGTAGCCGCGGTCAATCTGGTGCGAGGCAATCCAGGTGATTTCGCGGTAGAACTGGTTCTCCGGCGGAACATCCCTGAAGCGTGCCTCGTGGATGGTACGCGGAACGTCCACGACCTGTGCGCGGTCACCGTCGGCAACACCGTTAGCGGTCTTACGGCCGCTCAGGTCACCGGTCGCGTTGTGCATGTGCAGGAACAGAGCCTGACGCTCCTTGTTGTTGTTCTTGCGGTGAACGGTCAGCTGACCGCCGTCACGGTCCACGAACAGGCCGGGCATACCCGACTCCTCACCGGTGAACCAAACACCGGGCTTGAAGGGGGAGTACTCGATAGCCGAGGTGGTGTCCACGTAGGAGTTGCCCTCGTTGTACCAGGTGTCGGTCTGCACCGTGTACTTGATGCTCTGAGCCTTCTCAGCGGTCAGGCCCAGGTCCTTGAGCGGCACACCCAGAATCATGGTGTTGGTGTCCATGATGTTGGTGTCCGTGTCACCCCAGGCGTTGTTCAGCGGGTAGCGAGCCACCACGGTGGATGCGTTACCGGAGATGGACCAGACCTTCACCAGCGGGTAGTCCAGGCCCTTCTCTCGGGTCACCTCGAGCGTGTAGTCGGCCTTCGAATCGCCGGTGGTATCAATCTGCACCTGTACCTGACGGCCCCAGTGCATGCTGTCCCAGGTGCCCCAGGTCGAAATGCCGAAGAACAGAGAACCATCGTTCGGGTTCTTACCGGCTGCCTTCAACGCCGGAGCGTCCGAAGCGGCACCCACATACTGCAGGTCAACAGCCTGGTTCGACGGCAGCTTCAGCTGGCCGGTCGGAATACGGTCACTGACCGCACCCAGCTCAAACGCACCCAGCAGCGAACGGTAGCCGCCCTGGTTCAGGGTCGTACCGCGCAGAGTCACCGTGGACTCCTTATCGGCAATGCCCTTGTAATCAATACGGGACGCATCAACACGCATCTTCGAGACAGGCTTCGGTGCCACGTGAATCGACTGGCGGATCGCCTCTCGGCCATTCTCAGAGAAAATCAGGCGACCAGAAGCGCTCGCAATGTACTGGCGCTTACCGGCAATCAGAGTCTTACCGGTCGTCCAGTCCTGAGCGACCTGGTCGGCGCTCATCGCCGGGTCCATGGTCTTCTCCAGCTTGGACGGGTCAATACGCACGGTCACGGTCACGTTCTTACGCTCACCGGCACCCACGCTCACCTGCTGCGGGTAGGAGTACTCCACACCCGGGATGGTCGTGCTTGCCTCGTAGCTCAGGGTGTAGGTGTGAGCCTGCGAATCGGTGTTGTCCAGCACGATTTCACGCTGAACAGTCTGAATACCCGAATCGGGGGTGTACTCCAGCACACCAAACGCGGTCGAAACACGCTCGGGGGTCTTCGCATCGTACGCAATGACCTTCGCGTCCACGGCAGCGCGAGCATTCACCATGCCCGTACCCACACGATCCACCGCGTACTGCGCACCCTGCTCATTCTTGATCGGGGTGGACGCGCCGTTCATCAGCGCAGCCTTAATCATCTGCGGGTTGTAATCCTGATGCGCCTGCATCACGAGGGCGGCGATACCGGTCACGTGCGGGGTCGCCATGGAGGTACCGGTGAAGGAAACACCCTTATTACCCGTGCCCACAGCGGCAGACACAATCTCAGTACCCGGTGCCGCAAGGTCAGGCTTAATGAAGCCGTCAGAACCGTGCTGACCGCGAGCACTCGAGGAATTCAAATCAAAAGCGTGCGAGTGAGGACCGCGGCCCGAAGCCTTGTAGTCCAGGTTCATCTCGACGGTCACCGGACCGGCAGCCAGAGCCTTCTCCAGGTCCTTCGTTGAAGAAGCAGTCAGACGCAGACCCGGAATGGTCGTATTACCACCAATGCCGATCGTGTAGCGCTCAGCCTTACCGGCCATCACCACGCCAACACCGCCGGCAGCCTGAACGTTATCGAAACGCACCTTCGAACCGCACGGGAACGACAAGTCGTCCTGATCCCACTCGAAGTAAACCCACTTACCCTTCAAAGCCTTCGCCTCTTCAGCGGTGAAAGCCTCGCAAGCGTAACGGTTACGCTTCGGCGCGGCAACAACCTCGCCGCGCAACTGATCAGCGGACGCCTTCGAATAATCGAAGTTCACCGAATAATCACCCTGCAACCACTCCAAACCAGTCTTCGTGGTCACGCGGGCACGGTCAATCGGCTGAGTGGAGCCGTAGGCGTTCGCCACCGACAGCGCCGCAGCAGCATTCGCCGGGCTACCCGAATCGGAGTAGGTGTCACCCACACCGTTGTAGTTATTGGCGTTACCGGCAGCAGCCACAGTGAACACACCCTGGCGCGCCATCGTATCAATCATGTACGACTCAGGGTCGTCAGCCGGGGCGAACTCGCCACCGAGCGACAGGTTCACAATGTCGGCGCGGTCAGAGAAATCACCGTCACCATTCGGGTCCATCACGGTATCGAGCGCCTTCATCACAACACTCGAATTGCCGTAGCAACCGAACACACGAATCGCCAAAATCTGAGCCTCAGGAGCAGTACCGGGGCCAATGGACATGCCCTTCAGCTGCTCCTCCGTCAGGTTCTTGTAATCGCCACGGTAAGTCGTACCGTTCGCCGTCACACCATAACCGGCGGCAGTACCCGCCACGTGCGTGCCGTGACCGCCAGAACCGAAACCATCCGGGCGGCAATCCAGCGGGTTATTATCCGGCTGCGGAGTCGACTTCTCAGCCACCGACGCATTGTAGTCATCACCGACCAGGTCAATGCCGCCAATGAACTTATTACGATCAATCAGGCCCGAATCAGCGGACGGAAGCTCCGTCATCGCCTTAGCCTTCAGGTACGAATCCACCGTACCGGGGCCACCAAAATCAGCGTGCGTATAGTCAACACCAGAGTCAACAACCGCAATCTTCACGCCCTTACCCGTGTACCCCGTATTCTCACGAGTCCACGTGGCAAGAGTCTTCGTATCAATCTCGCTGCCGGAGTTCATGCGCTCCTTCGCGATAATCGGCGAAATACGCTCCACATCAGGGCGCTCCGCCAACGCACGAATCTGCGTAGCATCACCAGTAATCGCCGCACCACGCATCGCATTATGCGTGGTGTACATCAGCTTCGCGCCAGAAGCAGCCGCCACAGACTGAGCCTGCGACTGCACCTGAGCTGCAATAGCCTGCACCTGCGCCTGACGGTTCGCCGGCGCCTCCTTACGTGCCAGAACAGCCGCGGACTGGGTCTGCTCATACGCACCCTTGCCCTTGAACTGCACATACACGGTGATTTGGCCTTCAGCCTTCTGCAGGCCCGGGCTGATACGCGAGGCAGCGTCACCGGATGCGCTCGCAGTGCTTCCTTCGACCTGCTGGGGGCTCTGAGCGTGAGCTGCAGAGAAAGTGGCGGGAACGCCGAGAGTAAGGGCAAGAGCTGCACTCAAACCGGTCGCACCGACAGCCTTCATTCTGCGGCGTGGCGCATGAGGCGTTGTCATGGAATCCTCCTTCGGATTTTCTATTTTTCGATAGTGCTGTGTGCTCTGTGGTTGTGTATCGGTGATGCGCGGAGGCGGCCCCACCGGCAGACGACGAGTGAGTGCATCCGCCGGTGAAACCGCCACCAAAACTTGAGAGGTTCCAGGTACCTCTCCCACCCCATGCAGGAGGTGGGAGAGGACCCGAACCGTTTGCTACCGGTTAGCTACCGTCTAGCGTCCGGCGAGGTTCGCCACCTTCTCGCTGTAGCGGTAGATGAACGCCGCCATCGCATCGCGGGCGATGGGGGTCACCGGGCGGTAGGTGCCGTCGGGCCAACCGGTGCTGATGCCGGTTGAGGCCAGCCAGGTGATTTCGCGATAGAACTGGCTATCGGCGGGCACATCCTTGAACGGGCTGGTCACGGGCAGATCAACGTGCGGCGAGCCGGCGTAGCGGTAGAAGAACGTCGCCATCGCATCGCGGTTGACCGGTGCGGAGGGGCGGAACGTGCCGTCCGACCAGCCGGT